>RFSG01000006.1 GCA_009924095.1 Sphingobacteriia bacterium | reverse complement strand
AAACTGGAGTTAGATTTTTTAAGTCCAGGGGTTTATATGATAAAAGTACAGGCTGGAAAACTTAACAAAGTTGAAAAATGGATACGCCAATAATCAATCGAATTATATATTCAATAATAGGTTTATGTTTAGGGTTATCGGTTGTGAAGACACAACCGATAACCTTTAGCAAAACCTATGCTAACCTACCTTTGGCGTTTTACTCGGGCGTACAACGGGTCAATACCGGATACGTAGGTTTGTGTAATTATATAAGTGACACTACTGGTCGTTCAGTTCTTAATTTTAGTAAATTGGATGAAGCGGGTAATATGGTTTGGGATAAGTCCTATGGAAGTGTTCAGGTCGCGTATAATACTGGTTTTGCCGGCAATTTATGTTTGTTACCTGATAGTGGTTTTATTGGTTCAGGAACCCGGCTTTACACCAGAGGAAGCACCCAAGCTGTTTTGTTTCGGATTACCAAAGATGGTGATACCTTGTTTACCCGTGAATTTGGGGATCCCTTAGGGCGATATGATATAGCCAATACCTGCCGACCTACGCCAGATGGAGGATACCTGATTGCCGGAGAAACCGATAGTAAGGGAGATACCTTAGGGGATGTGTATGTGATTAAAACCGACTCATTAGGGAATATTCTATGGGAAAAGAACTTTGGAGGACGAAAACGGGATATAGGTGGTGATATAGAAGTGGATTGGACTACGGGTTCAATCTATCTTGCCGGCCAAACAGAAAGTTTTACCACCCATTTGGGTTGTATAGATCCCTATTTGATCAAGTTAGACGCTCTGGGTAATTTACTGTGGGAGAAAGTCTACCCAACCTATACCCCCCATTATGATGGGGGCAGTTGTGCTTGGATAGGGCTGTATTCTCCAGAGGACATTTACCTTTTTGCTGCAAAATATTCCCAGCAAACGAATTTTGACGGACCTGCGGTTGTCTTTAAGTTGGATAGTGCAGGGAATGTTCAATGGGAAAAGGAATATGGCCCTTTGCCGTTTAATGCTGGAGTAGCTCTGGCTTCAGGTTTTTTAAGGAAATCAGATGGAAACATTGTAATTGCAGGTTCGAGCCAACGATTTGATTCTTTAGCCGCCCCGGGGTTAATTGGGGAAATGGACAGTGCAGGCAATCTGAAGTACTTATATGTGTATCGCCAACCGGGGTATAACCACCAATGTCTTTTTACGGATATGTGCCATTCAAATGATGGGGGGTATGTGGCAGTAGGTTTTGCCTATTTCCCTCAAGAAGGATGGGCAATTAAGGTAGATAGTATGGGGTGTTTGCAATTTCCCGATAGTTGTGGGCAATCGGTATTGGTTTCGCGTTTCGGTGAAGAGCAATCCACTTCAAATGAAATTCAAGTATGGCCAAACCCTGCGGCAGAGGGGTATTTTAACTTAAAAGTACCTTACTATACCCAAGCAGCCAATCCCTTTCCTGATCCGCTCGACAAATCAACCTCAACTTTTTCCTTGTCGAATCCTTCTTCCCTTTCAATTAAAGACATGGAACGAGGCACCTTCAACAAAACCAACAACTCTTCAGCTCCTACTGAAATAGGGGTGTCAACAGAAGGTTTTGTGCCCAAGATAAGTTTGTATTCACTCAGTGGTCAAGAGATTCCGATAGAAGTATCAGCAGCCTCAGGCGTTTGGCGGTGCACCTATCCCAAAGGCATCAGCGGTGTTTATGGCCTTCGCGTGCATCTGGGTAAAACAGTGTATGGGCAGCTGGTTCAAATTGAATAGTTGGTTTCTTTAAATCAATGTAAGGGTAGAAAATCTTCTACCTCTACATTGATTCATCTTAATTCTGTTTTTAAAATTGTTGTGTGAGTCTTTTCTTAAAAGAAAATGTTCCCAAAACATTCTCCTTATTTATCCCTCTATTTAAAAAGTTAAAGCCTGATATTTGATCTTTCTAATAACGAATAATAGGCTTTAGATCCATTGGGGTTTTGATAGTTCGAATATTTTGATTCCTATAATAGGTATATAAATTGTAATAATTAATCGTGCTTAGTTTAAAGAATGACTTATAGGATTTTATAATATATTTTATAATATATAAAATATATTATATTAAAAGTATATATATTCAATTTTACCACTCCCACGCAATACCCACCCCCCACAAGGATATCTGATCATAAAACCGGTCATTTCGATCGTTTAATAAACGGTATGTAGTGTATTCAATTCTTAGGAGGGTCCAGCCTGCATGAACCCCAATATGAGGATTGATCGCATATTGAAGGTCTATGCCTTGGGTTAAAGTGCCTATGTTTCCTCCAAACATTTTGCGAAAAGAAGAAAGTGTCACCCTCCCAGATTGATCCGGTAAAAATGAACTTCCTAACCACATCTGGGAATAATTAAAATCTACTGAATTGCTGGCTGCAATTCCTGCTAAATCTGCAAAGTATCTTACTCTCCACCGAGCCCTTAACTGTAGCTTAACTTCTCCATACAATTGACTATAAAAGGAATTGATCTGAGTTGAGGTTAAGGTGTCTGTACGACTTGATTTTCGTAACGATGGTTTAGAGGGTATTAGTTTTGGATCATATATTTCTCCATATCCAAATCGGATACCTCCGCCTAACCGTAAAAATTTCCAAACCTTCCAATGAGTTCCTACACCTAAAGAATAGTTTCCAGCTTTTTCCCCGCCGCGATACATGCCTAACTCAACTAACATTTTTCCATTTGGCAAATTCGCTTGCGCTTGAATGGCTATGGGTAAAAGACAAATCAACAATAGCCGATAATATTTGCCTGTTTCCCAAAAAAATATTTTCCATAAATAAGAAGAAATATTATTTACCTGCACAAAAGAATTCTGAATTAAGAGAAAGGTGAATTTTAAATAAGGGTTATTATACTTTAAGGATAAATAAAAATATTAATTAAAAACATGAGAAAAGAATTTGAATAGGGATAAAACAAAAAAGACCGATCTACGGTCTTTTTATTTCAGTCGGGATGGCGGGATTTGAACCCACGACCCCTCGCCCCCCAGACGAGTACTCTACCAGACTGAGCCACATCCCGAATTAATTTTATAACGAATCTTTAATCCGCTCTAAAAAGTCACGCAATTTCAACAATGTTTCCCTGGTCTGCAAGTTTCCCCCTACTTTTTGCCTGCCTCCTCTCAGCTTCTCACGGGCACCTTCTAACGTATATCTTCTTTCCTTTACGAGATATTGAATTTCTTTTAATAATTGTAAATCCTCTTGCGTATAAATTCGATTTCCCTTTTTATTCTTTCGGGGCTGTAACATTTCAAATTCAGTTTCCCAAAATCGAATTACAGAAGGCGCTAATCCTAAATGATCAGATACTTCAGAGATAGTATAATAAGTTTTTTCTATTTTCTCTTGCAAGCCTTCCATAGGTAATTATGGCAAGAGAGGGTTAGTCCATAGATTCATTTTCAGAATCTGCTTCTTTTCTTAAATGAACATATTGTTCAGGACTTAAATCTGCATTGAAATAATCAATGGGATTAATTTTAGCCCCATTTTTTTCGATTTCATAATGTAAATGCGGTCCTTTCGAAAGACCAGTATTTCCAGTATATCCAATGACTTGACCGCGTTTAATTTTTTGTCCTTCCTTAACAGTTACCTTTGAAAGGTGTGCGTATTTGGTTAGATATCCATAACCATGATTAATATCCACGTGGATTCCATATCCATTTCCTTTAATACCTGCTAACACTACGGTACCATCTGCAGTAGCTAATACGGGTGTTCCTATTTTAGCCACAAAGTCAATACCGGTATGTAAATGACGCACTTTATTGATTGGATGAAATCTATGTCCAAATCCACTTAAAACTCCACCCGCCACCGGACGAATAGAAGGAATTCTTTCTAATTTTTCTTTCATTTTGGCTGAAGTAGCCATCAATTTATTTAAGCTTTTGCTTTGTAATTCCAGCTTATAAGTAAGTTGATCTAACTTATGTGCCGTTTGATTTAAAGCCTCAGTGCTCAGCTCGGTATATTTTTCAGCTCCCCCAGTTCCAGCGTCCCATAAAGATGAAGCGATTTCTTTTTCATTCAGAATGCTTCTATACAATTGGTTATCTTTTTGGTGAATTTCCTCCAACCGAGCTTCTACTTTTTCCAACTTTTCAGTAAATACTTGAAGCTGGGTATGAAGTTCATCGTTTTGTTGTCTTAATAAACTTTCTTTGGGGCTATCTAAAAAGGTGCTAGCTCCCCAAAACAAAAGACCTCCTAAAACAAGAGAACCGGTTGTATATTTTATTGCCTCACGTAAGAAACTGGTTACCGTTAACGGCTCCTTTTCATAAGTGCAGGTTTCAGTATCGTAATAGTATCTGACCTTCGCCATTCGGGATAATTATTAATTTTGAGGTAATATCCACAACGTTCAACATTGATTTAGGCTGAACCCTGTGGAAAAATCAATACAGCAAAAATAGGAAATTTCATTGGTATCTCCCAACTCGTTTCTCAACAATATTTAAACTGTTTAAATGTTTGAAAACGAGTGGGTTGTAATAATTTGGATTCCTATTTTTATTTTGTAACAACGAATTTAAGCATCCATATATTTCATTCTTTCGGAATATTCAATTTATCAAAATGACTCACAGTAATCAGGTAAGAAAACAATTCCTGGATTTTTTCCGGAATAAACAACATCAGATTGTTCCTTCTGCCCCAGTAATTGTTCATAATGACCCAACTTTGTTGTTCACCAATTCAGGGATGAACCAATTCAAAGAATATTTTTTGGGGGAAAAGGTGGTTCAATTTCCCCGAATAGCAGACTCGCAAAAATGCTTAAGGGTTTCCGGAAAACATAACGACTTAGAAGAGGTAGGACATGATACCTATCACCATACCCTTTTCGAAATGCTGGGGAACTGGTCCTTCGGTGATTATTTTAAAGCAGAAGCCATTGCCTGGGCTTGGGAATTATTAACCACCGTTTATCAAATCAATCATGATCGTTTGTATGTAACCGTTTTTGGAGGAGATGCTGGTGAAGGCTTAGCCGAAGATACTGAGGCAGCAGACTATTGGAAAAAATGGATTGCAGAGGATCGGATCCTTCTGGGAAATAAAAAAGATAATTTCTGGGAGATGGGCGATACCGGTCCGTGTGGCCCTTGTTCTGAAATCCATGTAGATATACGGAGTGAGGAGGAACGAAAACAAATGGATGGAAAGCAATTAGTGAATACTGGTCATCCAAAAGTGATCGAAATCTGGAACTTGGTTTTCATGCAATTTAACCGTAAAGCCGATGGGTCTTTGGTTCCTTTGCCGAATCAACATGTAGATACTGGTATGGGATTCGAACGACTTTGTATGGCTTTACAAGGAACAGAATCTACCTATGACACAGATGTATTTACGCCTCTGAAACATTGGCTTGAAAAGCAATGCAATCTAACCTATACTTCCTCAGAAGAGGTATCCATTGCAATGCGAGTAGTAATGGATCATATTCGGGCAATTTGTTTTACCATTGCCGATGGTCAATTACCTGGCAACTCAGGAGCAGGTTATGTAATTCGCAGAATATTAAGACGTGCCTCCAGATATGGCTTCCGATACTTGAATCAACAGCAACCCTTCTTATATAAAATGGTTGGTATTCTCGCTCAACAAATGGGAGAAGCTTTTCCAGAGTTAAATCAACAACAAGGATTTATTCAAAGAATTATTGAAGAAGAAGAAAAAGGCTTTTTATCCAAACTTGAAAAAGGTACTGGGTTATTTCAACAATACATTGATAAACATGCAAACACTAAAATCATAGAAGGGACTTTTGCCTTTGAACTTTATGATACGTTTGGATTTCCGGTGGATCTAACCGAGCTCATGGCAAAGGAGTTAGGCTTTTCATTAGATATGGAGGGTTTTTCCCATGCCATGGCGGAACAAAAAATGCGAAGTCGCAAGGCGGCAGAAGTTAAAAAAGGAGATTGGGTAGAATTAGGCATCCAACAAGAAAATATTTTTTCAGGATATGATACCCTAACCACCGAAACGCAAATTCAAAAATATAGGTTGGTAACCGGTAAACAAGGAGAAACGTATGAGATTGTACTATTGAATACCCCTTTTTATCCAGAAGGAGGAGGGCAAATTGGGGATACAGGATGGCTTATTTCTGATCAAGAAGAAATTCAAATCGTCAATACCCGTAAAGAAAACACCTTAATAATTCATCAATCTCTTTCCTTACCAGAATTTCCGGAAAAAAGCTTTAAAGCTGTGGTAAATGAATCTCGAAGGCAAGCGCTAAAAGCAAACCATACCGCAACCCATTTGTTACATGCTGCTTTGCGAAAATTTTTAGGCACCCATGTAGAGCAAAGAGGTTCACTGGTTGACCCAGAATACTTACGTTTTGATTTTTCCCATTTTGCCAAAGTCACCGAAGAAGAATTATCCCAAATCAGTGAATGGGTGAATCACCAAATTGCAGCCGGAATCCAGTTGAAAGAAGAACGAAACGTTCCGATTGAAGAAGCCCAAACGCGCGGAGCTATGATGTTGTTTGGAGAAAAGTATGGGGATTCGGTTAGAATAATTTCTTTCCCTCAAGCCCAATCTGTTGAATTATGCGGAGGAACTCATGTGCAGAATACTCTTGAAATTCGGTATTTTAAAATTCAATCGGAAGGTTCTGTTGCCGCCGGGATTCGCAGAATTGAAGCATGTACTGGTTCATTCGCCCTTAAGCAGGTGGAAGATCAATTGGCGATATTAGGACGGATTGAAGTATTGTTAAAAAATCCGAAACAAGTAGAAAAAGCTGTTCAAGAATTAATAGAATCTCATGCGAAAACTGAAAAGCAATTGCAACAAATGCAACAGGTTCAATTAATTCAAACCCGGGATTCTCTTATTTCTCAATTTCAAAATGATGCTATTCTCGCTGCTGAAGTAGAAGTTGCAGATGCGGATTCTCTAAAGCATTTAAGTTTTGATCTACGAAAAATGACTCAAGGGAAACTGATTGTTTTAGGAGCTTTGATTCAAGGTAAACCTTTGTTAAGTGTTATTCTTTCTGAAGATATCGAACCCGGAAAGCCATGGGTGGCAACCGAACTCATTCGCAAACTAGCGCAATCTATTCAAGGCGGAGGCGGAGGTCAACCTTTTTATGCAACAGCAGGAGGAAAACGTCCGGAAGGATTATCTGAAGCCATAGAAATCGCTCAATCCCTTGTAAAATCATAATTTTTTTACATCTTCCTTAATTTTAATTCATTCTAAATAAACAAATTAGATTCTTATTTAGAATTAGTCTTTGCTTAATTAAGCTTCTGGTTTAGTTTTGCACCGTAGATTAAATATTTCAATTATGAACCGCTTTGCCTCTTTAATTTTGCCTCTTGTAGCACTGGTTATCTGTATTAGTGCCTGTAAGAACAAAAATACCGTTCCAGGATCCCCGACAAATCCTTCTTTGAATATTCCGGCCACTTATGACACTGTAGGATATTTTAATAATACCCAAGATCCACAAGCTGCAAGGCTTAGAATGAAAGAAATGGGTACTGCTATGAAAAAAGGAGATACCCTAGCGAACCTTTTAGTGCTTGGAGATTTGTTAACTGCTTTCCAATCTGGTAATCCCTCTCTTTCTGGTATTACTACTCAAGATTATGTGTCGAATATTACAGGTTCTACAGGATGGTTCCAAACTATGGTGACCGCAAGCCAAAAAACTTATAACCCTTTGGCGCCTAACACAACCGGAGGGGTTTGCGTGAATCGCCTAGTAGATAAAGGTGGATTAGAAATTCAACAACTGATAGACAAAGGGCTTTATTCTGCTGCTTTGTTACATCAAATTCACATTTTATTAAATCAAACTACCACGGTTCAAGACGTTGATAAAATGATCTGTTGGATGGGTGCACATCCCAGTTTTCCGAATACCAATACTGTAGCCAATACTAACTATCCGGATGCTTATTTGGCCCTTTATGTGGCCAGACGAGATAAAGCTGATGGCAATGGGTATTATTCTCAATTAAAATCTGCATTTATTAAACTTAAAGCAGCGATTCAGGCAGGTAATTCCTACACAAAAGAAAGAGATGAGGCTAAAAATGTGATTCGACAAACCCTGGAAAAAGCATTGATGGCTACCGTAGTATTTTATGCTTATGAAACGATTGATGAATTTTCTAAAACTAACTTGGATTCTCTGGACATTGCCGATGGGTTACATGACTTAAGTGAAGCCATTGGCTTTACTAGAGGACTATATTCTATTCCTTCTGCTGATCGACAAATTTCCAATACTACTTTGGAAAACATCTTAGATAAATTCAATGCTCCTGTTTCCGGACCCTCTACTTTGAATTTATTTGCATCTCAACCAGCGCAACAACTTCCTAGAATTACAGAAGCAATCACGTTGATCCAACAAGCGTATGGCTTTAGCAATGCTGAATTGTTAGATTTTAAACAAAATTGGATTGCAGTTCAAGGTCGGTAATTCATTTAATTAAGAAATAACGGATAATGAATTTTTCGTTTCAATCGAAAATTAAGATACCTCAATTATTGGGGTATCTTGATTTTATTCCTTCGCAATTTTTGCTCCTGATTCTGGGGATATTTTTAGCTACAGGAATGGGTTGTAAACCTAAAACAAAAGAAAATAAACCTGTTGCAAATTTCGACCGACAATTGATGCTGTCTCAACTGGCAGATGGATATATCCTCCCCTATTCAAATTCATTTTCTATTGCTTCTGATTCTTTAAATTGGGCAGCTCAAAATTATGCTTCAAATTCTTCCTTCAGTAATTTAGCATTGTTGCAAAATCAATGGGTAAAAACCTACGATGCCTTCTTGTATGTGTACAGCTTAAACTTTGGTCCGGGTGAAAAACCCATCGTAGGTACGTTGGCGGAAAACGTTGGGATATGGCCTGTAAATACAAATCGTATAGAAGAAAAAGTTGCAATGAGTTTAACAGATTTTTCCCAGGATTTTGAAAGAGATACACGGGGATTATTAGCACTGGATTATTTATTATTTGATTCAATATCCATAACTAAATTTACTATCGGAGCAGATACCTTAAAAAGAAAAACCTATTTATTAGCGCTGACCAACCATGTAAAAACCTGGGCAAATGATATGAGTTCAGGATGGATTGGATATCGAAATGCTTTTGTAAACAATAATGGAAAAGATGCAGGAAGTAGTATTAGTTTGTTTTACAATACTTTTCTGTTGGGATATGAAGTACTAAAAAATTATAAAATCGCTTTGCCGGCTGGGAAAAGAGTAGGTCAAACGCAAATTGAACCTTCGCTGGTAGAAGCTTATTACAGCCAACAATCCTTTCATTTTTTACAAACGCATCTAACGGCAATAACGCACCTATGGTTTAATATATCCTATCAAGGTGCCAATCAATCTGGGTTTGATGATTGGTTATCTTCCTTGTCAGATGGACCACCTTTAAAAACGCAGACCGAAACTCAATTTATTGCCTTATCTCAAAAGGTACAAGACTTACAAATTGGATTACCCTTAAGTAATCGGTTACAACAGGATCCTGCATGCTTGGATAATTTATATGCAACTTGCCAACAAACGACGCGATTACTGAAAAGTGACTTATCCTCCTTAATCGGAATTGCAATTACCTATACCAGTGGAGATGGGGATTAATCCAAATCCCTAGGCTATGAACCGAGGGCTTTCTCCATTATTATCGCCTGTTTCTATTGGACCGTTAATTACCCTAAGAATTATCACGGGAATATTGATGACCTTTAGTACGCTTCGGTTTATGGCTTTAGGCTGGATTGAAGATCACTATATTCTGCCAGTTTTTCATTTTCGATATCCGGGGTGGGAGTGGGTTCCCCTTTTATCTTCCAGTGGATACTACCTTTTGCATTTCCTAATGTTGATCGCTGGAATTATGGTCATATTGGGATGGTATTATAAAGTTGCTATCTGGTCCTTACTTATTTCTTTTACTTGGTTAGAATTAATAGACGTAACTTATTATCTAAATCATTACTATTTTGTGAGTTTACTCTTGCTGGCGATGACTTTGGTTCCAGCTGCTGGACGGCTTTCCATGGATAGCTTTCGAAATCCCAAACTTGGATTAGCCTTCGTACCAGCTTGGCAAGTAGGGATGTTTCGTATATTTTTGGGTGTCGTTTATTTATATGCAGGAATTGCAAAAATCAATTATGACTGGTTATTCGAGGGATTACCCTTAAGAATATGGTTGCCTGCCAATGAACACTGGCCATTGGTTGGGCCTTATTTAAAAAGCCCTTGGGTAGCCATTGCTTTTAGCTGGTCAGGAATGCTTTATGACCTTAGTATTCCTTTTTTATTAGCTTGGAGAAAAACCCGAAGATATGCTTGGATAGGGGTAATTGTGTTTCATTTGCTCACGGCACTTATGTTTCAAATCGGAGTATTTCCTTGGGTAATGATCGGGGCTTCATTGATATTTTTTTCGGATCCCTGGCATGAACAACTTCATGAAAAAATTTCTAACTGGCTATCCATTCCTTTTCAAGAGAAGCCAATTCTATTGCCCAGCTTTCAGGTTAGGTATGGGTTAATATTAGCAATGATAGGATTGTTATTTCACCTAATTTTTCCCATTAGATATATGGCTTATCCGGGTTCTTTGTATTGGACTGAGGAAGGATATAGGTTTGGATGGAGAGTGATGGTAATGGAGAAAGCAGGAACAGCCACTTTTTATGTTTTAGATAGAAAAACAGGTAGAGAAGGTGTGGTTGATAATCGGGAGTTTTTAAATGATCATCAGGAAAAACAAATGGCGATGCAACCGGATATGATTTTGCAATATGCTCATTTCTTAGGGGACACTTATAAAGCCCCGGGAATGAATCCACCTCAGGTTCGGGCGGAAGTTTATGTTACTTTAAATGGTCGTCCGAGTGCATTATTCGTGAATCCGAAGGTAGATTTAATGCAGGTAAAATCCTCAGATCCTATATCTGATTGGATCCTTCCTTCCCCGGATACATCTTCAAAAAATATATTTAAATATAATATATAATTATATATATATGCTTAAACATTATATAATAATTATAGTATTAATTTATAGCATATTTAATACTTCCTCCTTTGGACAAGGGGGTAGAATTTGGGGACAGTTGAAAACTTCTGATGGTTCTCCTTTAGAAGAAGGTTGGGTATTTAATCGAACCTTAATGAAAGCAGTTAAATCGGATAGTTTAGGAAATTACCTCTCTCCGATTTGGCCACCCGGAACGTATGTGATTTATGCATTCTCCACAGGCTTTCAAAGCCCTGAGGTAAAACTCCAGATAGATTCTGGAAAAGTGATGCATGATTTTATATTAAAGCCGGTAGTTTCGGAATTAGATGCCCTATTAATACAAGCCCGAAGAACCGAAACGCTAGGATTAAAAAGATTAGAATCTATTGAAGGAACTGCTATTTATGAAGGCAAAAAATCTGAAGTGATAGATTTAAATCAACTGGTCGCCAATACAGCAAACAACAATGCCCGACAGATTTATGGTAAAATTACCGGGTTAAATATTTGGGAAAGTGATGCCTCGGGACTGCAATTAGGAATTGGAGGAAGAGGCCTGAGTCCGAATCGTACGGCTAATTTTAATACTCGACAAAACGGATATGATATTAGTGCAGATGCATTAGGCTATCCGGAAAGTTATTACACCCCACCCCCAGAAGCACTCGAAAGAATTGAAATTGTAAGAGGTGCAGCTTCTCTACAATATGGAACACAGTTCGGAGGATTATTAAACTTTGTATTTAAAAAGGGATCCACAGATTATGGTATGCAATGGACTTCGAGAGCAAGCGCAGGCTCCTATGGGTTTAAACATACTTTTCAGAGTTTGGGCGGTACCTCGAAAAACGGTAAACTTCAGTATTATACTTTTTATCAATATAAAGAAGGAAATGGATGGAGACCCAATGGTGAGTTCTCCGTAAATACTGGTTATGCTTCAGTCGCTTGGCAAGCTTTACGATCATTCCGTGTAACCGCAGAATATACCCATCTCGATTACCTTGCCCATCAACCCGGAGGATTAACCGATACTTATTTTAACGACAACCCCCAACAATCTGTACGATCTCGAAATTGGTTTAAGGTAAATTGGAATTTATATGCCCTCCATTCTGACCTATCCTTAGGCTTCCGAACCCGCATGAACATTAGAGTTTTTGGTTTGCAAGCTCAACGTTTATCCTTAGGAAATTTGGAGCGAATCAATGTTGCAGATTTAGGGGGAAATCGAACGCTCATTGATGGACGATTTAAGAATATAGGAGCAGAGGGAAGATTGCTGCATATCTTCGGGTGGTTTGGTCGTCAACATCCAGGGGTTATTGGGGGTAGAGTTTATCATGGAAAAACCCAATCAATTCAAGGAACGGCTAATAATCAAAGCGGACCGTCCTTTCAATTATTAACCCCTGAAAATCCCGACAATAGTGATTATACTTTTCCTAATTATAATTATTCCCTGTTTGCTGAACAAGTAGTTCAGCTTTTACCTAAGATTAGTATTACCCCGGGTGTTCGTTGGGAATACATTCAAACCTCGGCAAAAGGGTATTATCACCAACAAATTCGCGACCTTGCTGGGAATATAATTACAGATACTAAAATAGCAGATCAAACTTCCAGAGCCCGAAGTTTTATGTTGGCAGGTCTGGGGTTATCTTATAAAATCACTTCTCAATTAGAATTATATAGTAATCTATCCCAAAATTATAGAGCCATTAACTTCACCGATTTGCGAATCAACAATCCTAATCTTATGGTTGATTCTTTATTAAAAGATGAATCCGGTTACACTTTTGATTTAGGAATCAGAGGGGGAAAAACAGGAGCTTGGATGTATGAAGTAACTGGCTTTTATATCCGTTACAAAGATAGGATTGGGCAAATATTAAAAACCGATCGCCCCCCTTTATATTTAGATTATAGGTTCAGAACGAATATCGCAAATGCTGAAAATACAGGGGTTGAGGTCTTTGGAGAGTATAATATTTTACAAGGAATGAATCCTTTAAGTTTGGCTTCCTTATCTGTTTTTATAAATGCTGCCTATATTCATTCCGTATATGTTCAATCGAGAGATCCATCAATAGAAGGAAATTCAGTAGAGATGGTACCGCCTTGGGTTTTCCGAACAGGAATTACCTGGAAACGAAAAGGAGTTAAAGCTGCTATCCAATATTCTTTTACCGATAAACATTTTTCAGATGCCTCTAATGCCATACGAACCTCCTCTGCTGTAGAAGGAATAATTCCTGCCTATTCAATATTAGATGCCAGCCTATCGACAAATTGGAGAAACTGGACATTAGAAGCCAATCTCAACAATATGTTGAATAGAATTTACTTTACGCGTAGAGCAGAAAGTTATCCTGGTCCGGGTATTATTCCAGCAGAAGCTCGAAATCTTACCCTAACCCTTCAATATAAAGGAGGAATATTTCCGACTAAAAAATAAATTTATTTATTATATTTAAAGATATAATTTATTCGGCGGCAGCAATTAACTGAACCTCACAAATTATTTTTATATCATCACTTACCAATAAATTACCAGCTTCATTAAGCACATGAAAAGTAAGGCCAAAATCCTTGCGATTAATTTTGCCTGATAAAGTAATTTCTGCTTTCCGATTTCCCCAAGGGTCATTTGCAACGCCACCAATTTCCATTTCCAAACGAATCAATTTACTGATCCCTTTTAGGGTTAAATTTCCTTCTACTAAAAATTGGTCTTTTTCCGGAATAATTCTAACACTTTCAAATCGTAGCACGGGCCAATTTTCTACGTCAAAAAAATCAGCAGATTTTAAATGTTGATCTCTTTGTTCATTATGCGTTTGGATAGAAGATACTTGGGCTTCAAATTCTACATAAGTAGTTGAAAAATCTTCTCCTTCGGTAGTTATTTTAGCGGTATATTCCTGAAAGGTGCCAGAAACGGCAGTAATCATGAAGGTGTTTAGCCTTAAATTGAATTTCGGTGTGGCTAGGGTCAATTTGCCAATTTTGTAAAGTCATAAGTTTTGGATTAGATAAGTAAATTTAGAGCATTGACAGTAAACATTTCTATAAAGTTTTGTGGAATGTTAGGACAAGAGTTTCTGTAAATTTGAATATGGGAAATGAGGTTCAAGAGGCTGAAGTACGAATTCAGGAGTTAACCCGGGAATTGAATGATCATAACTATCGTTACTATGTTTTGGCACAGCCCAGCATAAGTGATCAGGAATTCGATAAACTGTTAGCTGAGTTACAAACCTTAGAAACCCAATGGCCAGAATTACAATTACCCGATTCTCCTACTCAAAGAGTTGGCGGTACCATTACTAAATCCTTTCCGATATTTCTACATCAAAAACCTTTATTAAGCCTAGGAAATACCTATAGTTTAGAAGATTTAGAGGAGTTTGATGTTCGTTTACGAAAAGGATTGGAAGGTCACCCATTTCATTATATTATCGAGCATAAATTTGATGGAGTGGCTTTAAGTTTACATTATGTAAATGGGATTTTAAAACATGGGGTCACACGGGGAGATGGAAAACAAGGAGATGAGATTACCCAAAATGTAAAAACTATAAGAACCGTTCCGATTCGATTGAAAGGAGCATTAGCGGGAGCTACGATTGAAGTGAGAGGAGAGGTGTTTATGCATACTGCTGATTTTATTAAACTCAATCAGGAGCGGGAGGAAAACGGCGATCCAATATTTATGAATCCCCGAAACTCCACTGCTGGAACGCTCAAATTACAAGATTCAGCGGAAGTAGCCCGCCGGCCTTTACGATTGGTGGCTTATTATTTAGATTCCCAAGATTTAACGTTACCCAATTCTGATTATGAACGATTAGCACTTCTGCAAGATTCTGGTTTTTTTGTCAGTCCTTTTAATCAAGTATATTCCACCTTACCTGAAATCAAAACCCATATTGATTCCTGGGAACATAAAAGATCAGAACTTCCCTACGAAATTGATGGAATGGTATTAAAGGTGGATGAAATACAGTTACGGGAAGAATTAGGGTTTACTGCAAAAAGTCCTCGTTGGGCAATAGCCTATAAATATCAAGCCGAACAAGCCATTACACAATTGAATGGAGTGACCTTTCAAGTTGGAAGAACCGGGGCAATCACTCCAGTAGCTGAATTAGAACCAGTGTGGCTTGCAGGTACTACGGTAAAAAGAGCATCTTTATATAATGCAGATGAAATTAATAATCTGGATTTACACATTGGTGATCAAGTAGTCATTGAAAAAGGAGGAGAAATTATTCCTAAAATAACCCGTGTTCATTTACCGGGAAGACATGCCGCCGGAATGAAAGTTTCTTTTATTCAAACCTGCCCGGCTTGTAATACTACTTTGATTCGAAACGAGGGTGAGAGTAATTACTATTGCACCAATCATCAAAATTGCCCTCCACAAATCAAAGGAAGGATAGAACATTTTGCCCATAGAAAGGCATTAAATATTGACGGTTTGGGTACCGAATTGATTGATCAATTAGTTGAGAAGGGATGGGTAAAAGAGGTCACCGATTTATATTCCTTAACCAAAGAAAATCTAATTACGTTAAATCGCTTTGGCGCAAAGTCAGCGGATAATTTAATAGAAAGCCTTGAAAAAAGTAAACGGGTACCTTGGCCCAAAGTATTATTTGGATTAGGAATTCGGTACGTCGGACAAACCGTTGCAGAAAAAGTTGCTAGGGCATTTCCTACGCTAACAGACTTGCGTTCAGCTGACCGAGAAAGTTTAGTAGCGGTTCCAGAAGTAGGAGAAAAAATTGCAGATAGTTTATACAGTTGGCTACATCAGGATCCCAATACTCCTGCCTTTTTAGCGAAATTAACCCAAACAGGATTACAACTCAGCCTTTCACCAGAGGATATCCCAGAAAAAATTTCTGATAAGCTCGAAGGAAAAAGTTATTTGTTTTCGGGAGTGTTTACTCAATTCTCTAGAGAAAAGTTGCAACAAATGGTGTTGGATCATGGAGGAAAAATAGCAACCTCGGTAAATAAAAAATTAGATTGTTTAGTAGCAGGTGAAAATATGGGACCCAGTAAATTATCTAAAGCACAAGAATTGGGTATTCATCTGATTTCCGAGGATGAATTTTTATCTTTACTTAAATGACTTTTTTCCAAAGGCTTAAAGATGCCTTAACGCAATATTTTTATGCCAAACGAATCGGAAAGGCTCGTCCACGGCATGAATTTGTATCCCTACAACAAGCTAAAAAGGTGGGTATTTTAATTCATATTCACTTTTTTAATCTTCGATATGCAAAACAAATAACGGATTTCATTACCCGTCTTGAAAAAGAAGGAAAACAGGTCATCATTATTGAATTAAATACCCGTAATACGGCAGATTCCGTTTTTGGAGATCAGAAATTATGTGTGTTTCTCACCAAAAAATATTTTAATTGGTTAAAGATTCCAGATCATTACGCCACCTCCAGAATCAACAAACATCATTTAGATGTACTCATTGATTTAGATACTTCAGAGAAACCCTATGCTCGATTTTTATCTGGATTATCGAATGCTAAAACACGCGTAGGAATTTATCGGGAAGGATTAGATGAATATTATGATTTAATGGTATCTATGGATCCCAATTTATTGCCTCAGGAATTGTTACATAATATTGAACATTTTTTAAATCTTTTGAAGAAATGAAAAAAATAAAAGGAACTGGTGTTGCAATCATTACGCCTTTCCAACAAGATCAAAGTTTAGATTTAATTGCATTATCTAAAATTGTGGAAGGGGTTATTGCGGGTGGCGTTGATTTTTTAGTCCCATTAGGAACCACTGGCGAAACGGCTACTTTACAAGAATCAGAATTAGAAACCATCCTACAAACGGTAACAGAGGTAAACGCTAAGCGATTGCCAGTAGTCATCGGATGTGGAGGAAATGATACTACGCAAGTGGGGAATAAGCTTAAGGCTTTTTCTCAGCGCTGGAATCCAGATGCATTTTTATCCGTTACGCCGTATTACAACAAACCCTCTCAGGAAGGCCTTTATAAGCATTATATGTTGTTGGCAGATGCTAGTCCTGTTCCTATTATTTTATATAATGTTCCAGGAAGAACAGGCGTTAATTTATTGCCGGCTACGGTTATTCGATTGACCGAACATGCCAACATTATAGGAATAAAGGAAGCGTCGGGTTCCATTGAACAAGGAATGGAATTAGCTGCCCAATGTCCGGATGATTTTTTATTATTATCCGGGGATGATACTTTGGCTTTAGCCCATATTGCCAGTGGATTTTCAGGAGTTATTTCTGTAGCCGCGAATGGAGCTCCAGGGCATTTTTCTAAAATGATTCAAGCTGCTTTGAATTCTGATTTTTCAACTGCCCGTAAATTTCACTATGAATTATTTTTATGGATGCAGTTGTTGTTTAAGGAAGGAAATCCAGCAGGAATAAAAGCTCATTTAGCCAATAAAGGAATCATTCGCCCAGTGCTAAGATTACCTTTGGTTCCGGTGAGTAAAGCATTGGAAGATGCTATTGTTGAGAAGGGGAAAGGGTTGAGTTGAAGATAGGGACTGGGCATCTTCTAGAATAGTTTCAGGGGGGAAACAGTTCTCTTACGGTAAAGAAAATAAATTCATTTTGGTGTAATCAATTGTTTGTTTTCATCCAACAAAATGGAAACCACTTTACGTATGTAGATATATACTCAGATAGGGTGTTATAACTATAAAGGAGGAGAATATGAAAACCAGCGGAATGATTCGGAAACAAGCCTTGATTTGCAGTTTGGGGGTAATGCTTTGGGCTACTGGGATTGTAGTATTGATTTGGTACACTCAATAAAAAAAGGACTCTATTGGAATAGAGTCCTTTAAATAATTAACAAGTAACGAAAGATTAGCTTTCTTGATTTTTGATATCTTGAACTTGCAGACGAATCTGCTGAGCCATATCCTTAAGTTCTTGCATGCCTTTTCGTACGCGAGTACCGGCAGCATTGTTATTCTTGTCATAAAATTTGTTGAAGTCCTCTTCAAGGGACATGACGAGAGCCCGTAGTTCGGGGAAAGTGTTTTTGGCCATGGTTTATCTCCTTATTAAATTGTGAAATGATGAAGGTTGGGATTTACCGCTAGCAAAGTAGGAGTAAATTTTCAATCTTCAAAATACGTTAAACATTTATAATTGAGTTTCCGGAATAAACTCCTTTTTGCATATTGTCGCGGATCGTTTCAAAAGCCTGCAATGTAATATCCACATCTTCAATTGTGTGAGTAGCAGTAGGGATAATTCTTAACATCAATTCTCCTCTTTCTACCACAGGATAAGTTACCACTGAAACAAAGATTCTATGATTTTCTCTTAAATCAATAATCAATCTGGCAGCTTCTTCTGTTCCTCCTTTCAAATAAACTGGAGTTACTGGAGATTGGGTAATGCCAATATCAAACCCACGACTACGCAATCCGGATTGTAAATGGTGAACTACTTTCCAAAGATTTTCTCTTAATGCAGGTTCATTTTGGAGTAATTCAAGCCGCTTGATAGCTCCCACAACCAAAGGCATAGGCATGCTTTTAGCGTATATCTGGCTTCTGAGATTGTAGCGTAAATATTTGATTACTTTTTCTTCTCCAGAAACAAATGCGCCAATCATTGCCATGGATTTAGCAAACGTATTGAAGATAATATCTACTTGATCCATCACTCCAAAATGTTCAGGGGTTCCTTTACCTGTAGCCCCCATCACCCCAAAACCATGGGCATCATCCACAAATAAACGAAACTTATATTTTTCTTTAAACTTTACGATTTCATCTAGGCGACCCAAATCACCTTTCATCCCAAATACTCCTTCGGTGATTACTAAAATTCCCCCTCCCGTTTTTTCAACGATTCTGGTTGCTTTTTGTAATCTATCCTCAAATTGAGTCATGTCATTGTGAGCATACACAAAACGTTTTGCCAAACTTAACATCATACCATCAATAATACAGGCATGCGCTAATTGGTCGTATACAATCACATCTTTTCGATCGGTGATGGATTGAATAATCGATAACATTCCTTGGTACCCGAAGTTGAGTAAATAGGTGTCTTCTTTGCCCATAAATTTGGAAGCCTCGTCTTCAAATTTTTCATGAAGATTCGAGTTTCCAGTAAGCATTCTGGATCCCATAGGATAGCCTAAACCCCATGCTTGGGCAGCCTCCCCATCTACTTTTCTAACTTCAGGATGATTCGCTAACCCCAAGTAATTGTTTAAAGACCAGCATAATACTTCTTTGCCTCTAAACATCATTCGGGGATTAATTTCTCCCTCCAATTTAGGAAAGGTGAAATATCCATGACCTTGGCTGGCATATTTTCCCAGCTCACCCATGTTACGGTCTATCTTTTCAAATAAATCCAATGTGAAAAAATTTAAGGTGAAACCTGTATGATATTAATCTAGGATTAATAAAAACCCTTATTCAAAGTTAAGAACTATTCCGAATAATTCTACCTATACCATATCGCCCAATAGATTCGTTTATTTCTTACTTTTGCTCTTTATGCGAATTCCCGGCACTACAATTCTATTTATTCTTTCTGCATTATGCGCAGGAATGATGATATTATTTTCGGGATGTAATCCAGTTAATCGACTGGCACGTAGTAAGAATGTGGAGGATAGAGAGAAGGCTGCCAGAATTTTAATGGAAAAAAAGGAGTACGAAAAAGCATCTTATCTTTTGGAAGAATTAATAGGTTTGTATCGAGGTACCACCAAAGCAGAAGATATTTTGTTTCTATATTCTGAATGTAAATACGAACTCAAGGATTATTTAACTTCTTCGTTTTATTACGGTGAATTTATTTCCCAGTTTCCCAATTCCGGGAGAGCAGAAGAAGCTCAATTTCGATTTGCTTATTGTTTTTATAAGGATTCCGATCCTTGGTATTTAGATCAAACCTCTACGCGTAAGGCAATTGAATATTTTCAATATTATTTAAAGACACATTCTCAAAGTGCCCGGATAGAGGAAGTAGAAAAATTAATGCGGGAACTCAGAGAAAGATTAGCTCAAAAGGCATTTGAACAAGCCAACTTGTATCATAAAATTGGCTATCACAAAGCTGCGGTGGAATGTTTTCGGCAGGTATTTGATGAATATCCAGATACTAAATACCGGGAAGAAGCCCAGTTTAAACAATTTAAATCTTCGATTTTATATGCAAATATGAGTGTTGAAGAAAGGCAAAAAACACGTTACCTCGAAGGGGTAGCGTATTACAATAAATTTTTGGATCGTTATCCCAAAAGTTCTTATGCACGTGAGGCAGAGGACTTGTTTGGAAAAGCCAATTCGTTCTTACAAAAAGAGTATCTTTCTCCTTCTTTACAACCCTGATAATTTTAATAAACAATGGACAATCCAGGTATTTTACCTTTAAATCAAGCGGAACTATCGGCTCCAACCGGTAATGTTTACAAAACTATTGCTATCATTGGCAAGAGAGCGCAACAGATTTCTAACAATGTGAAAGAAGAGTTAGCCTCCAGACTAGCTAATTTTGCACCTGCAAGTGACAATTTAGAAGAGATTACCGAGAATCGGGAACAAATTGAAATCTCTCGTTATTATGAGCGTCAGATGAAACCAGGGCAACAAGCAATTGAAGATTTCATGAGCGGAAACGTATATTTCCGGGATCCACACGCCGCAGAATAATTTAATATGATGCCGGGTACCCGGATTATCTTGGGCGTTAGTGGCAGCATTGCCGCATATAAAAGCCTATATCTGCTTCGCTTACTGCAAAAATCGGGGGCAGAGGTTAAAGTAGTTATGACCCCATCTGCTACAAAATTTGTTGGCGCTTTATCTTTTCGTACCCTTTCCGGATTCCCAGTTTTTATCGATTTATGGGAAGATGGGGAAAACCTAAAATCGGCACATGTACAATTAGCCGAATGGGCTGATTTGTTGCTCATCGCCCCTGCAACTGCTGATACTTTGGCTCGCATGGCGACGGGTAGATGCGAAAATGCATTGGATGCAGTTTACTTATCTTCTCGTAAAAAAGTAATCGTTGCTCCAGCGATGGATCATGAAATGTACCATCACGCTGCTGTTCAACAAAATCTTCAACAACTTCAATCTCAAGGAGTAATCGTTTTGCCAACGGATACAGGAGAATTAGCTTCTGGAATACAAGGGCAAGGCAGGATGCAAGAACCTGAACAAATTTGGGCAACTGTTCAAGAATTTTTACAACCAGGTTTATGGACAGGAAAAAATGTACTGGTAACAGCCGGCCCAACCTTTGAAAGGCTCGATCCTGTTCGATATATTGGTAATTTCTCCTCTGGCAAAATGGGTTATAGCATTGCCGAAGCAGCCGCCCAAAAAGGAGCCAATGTCACCTTGATTTCAGGCCCAGTAGCATTACCCTTCCCTTCTAATGTAAAAGGTATTCAGGTAGAAAGTGCGCAACAAATGTTAGTTGAAGTGCTTACCCATTTCCCCAATCAAGAAATTACGATAATGGCTGCCGCAGTTGCTGATTTCAGACCCGCTGAAGTGGCTAATCAAAAAATTAAAAAAGCCAATACAAATCCAATCCTAGAGTTGGTGCAGAATCCAGACATATTAAAAACCATCGGAGAGTTAAAACAACCGAATCAAAAAGTTGTTGGGTTTGCCTTGGAAACTCAACAGGAAGAAGATTATGCCAAACAAAAATTAGCGTCCAAAAACCTGGATTTGATTGTGATGAATTCCCTTAATGATCCTGGGGTGGGCTTCGGTACAAATCAACATAAAGTTACTTTGTTTTTTAAAGACGGTAGGGTATCAGCTACTCCTTACGTTTCAAAAAAAGAAATTGCCCAGCTTATCCTTCAAGCATGCGATACTTTATTATAATTTCTGTTTTTCTTTTCGGATGGGGATTCAGTCTCTTATCCGCGCAAGAATTAGATATCCGAGTTTCGGTTCAAGCTGCCCCCGGGTTGTCTGGGGATCAATCCGTATTAAAACAATTAGAACAAGATTTAACCCAATACATCAACAATCGTCGCTGGACCGAAGATGCTTTTAAAGCTGAAGAACGTATCCATGGAACGTTAACTTTTATTATCACTAACCGACCTGCACTGGATGAATTTACCGGAACCTTGCAAGTTCAATCTTTCAGACCGGTTTATAATTCTAGTTATGAATCGCTTTTGTTAACTTTCAATGATCAAGATTTAGCTTTTAAGTATTTACCTCAACAAGCACTAGAGTATTCAGAAAATGCTTACACTTCAAACTTAACCTCTCTAGTTAATTTTTATATGTTGATGATTTTGGGTTTTGATTATGATAGTTATGCTCTCTCTGGAGGTTCACCATTTTTTATTCGGGCTCAAAATATTCAAAATGCTGCTGCCAGTGCACAACAAAAAGGATGGAATTTCTCAGATGGAACCCGAACTCGTTATTGGTTATTAGAAAATATGATCAACAATACCTTAAAAGATGTTCGTAAAATAAATTATGATTTTCATCGAAAAGGATTGGATCAAATGTCAGAAAAACTTGAGGATGGAAGAAAAGCTGTACTCGAGTCTTTAATCGTTTTGCAAAAATTTTACAAACAAAACCCGCAGGCATATATTATTCGGATCTTTTGCGACACTAAAAAAATTGAAATCGCCGATATCTTTAAAAGTGCTTCCGATGAACAAAAGCGGCAAATGTTAAATATTATGTCAGAAGTAGATCCTTCAAATTTGGGGATTTATAATCGAGTATTCAATAAATAATGGGAAAAAGAACCCATAGACTAAGAATGCCGGATTCAGGCAGTATCTCCCAATTCCCACCCTTGGGCACCGAAATTTTTATTATTCTTCTGAATGGAACCCAACTGCATGGATATTTAACTCAAGCAAAAGCAGATACAATTGTCCTTACAGATGTCCTTTTTCCTGTGTATCATCGCAAGGTGAATCAACATCATTTTAGTCTAGGGGAAATTCGGGAACTATGCTGGGATGAGGTAACTTTATATTAACATGCTCCTCAGATTACGTATTGAAAATTTTGCCTTAATCCGTGAATTAGATCAATCATTTGGAGAGGGATTACAATTGATCACCGGAGAAACAGGTGCTGGGAAGTCTATATTAATTGGAGCCATTGGATTATTGCTCGGAGATCGAGCAGACAGTTCTGCTCAGTTAGATAAATCTCGAAAAACCGTCATTGAAGGATTTTTTAGTTCTGTTTCGGAGGATATTTTCAAGCAACTACAAGACTTGGACATCTGGGTTGAAAAAGGAGAACCAATACGCCTGAAGAGAGAAATAGGAGCAGGAGGAAAATCACGAGCATTAATTCAAGACACCGTTATTCCCGTATCTTTCCTCAAAGAAATTGGACAATCTTTGGTCGAAATTCATGGACAACAAGATACTTCTTTGTTGAGAGACCCTAAAGAACAACTCAATCTTTTAGATGCCTGGTCGAATGTTCAATCTCTAAAAGATCAATATATAACTACTTATTCTGCATATCAACAGATCTCAAAGCGCTATTTATTATTATCCGAAGCATTCACAGAGTGGAAGCAGAAACAAGCATTGACTTTATTTCAATGGGAGGAGTTATCCGCTGCGCATTTAGTTGCGGGGGAGGAAGTTGAATTGGAGCAGGAATTAAAAAGATTAGAATCTTCATCCCAGATTGAAGCTTCAGTTGGGGAAGCTTTTACAGAAATTTATGATGCCGATCATTCTATTTATACTCGGTTAGCAACACTAAATAAGTCGCTGGTTAAATATGCACCTCTGGAGCCTACTTTAGGTGAGCTAGTTCAGAAAATACAATCTTCTTTAGCATTAATTAAAGAGTCGGCATTACAATTAGAAGCTTTGAGTCAACAACCTGGCTTGGATCCTGAACGCTTAGCAACTTTGCAAGAGAAGCAGAATTTATATCAAAAACTTAAACTTAAATATCATTGTAATTCTGCCGATGCCCTTGTTCAATTGCGGGATGATTTACAACTTCAGGTAAATAGTGGAACAGCGTTAGAAACTGAATTACATACACTGGCAACAGAAAAGCAAAAAATTGTTAACCAATTAGTAGCCGCAGGACTAGCGTTAAGAAATGCCAGGGTACAAAATCTACCCGGATTAACTGCTGGAGTAAAAACAATTCTTGGGCAAGTTGGAATGCCTGGGGCTGAATTGATTCCTACTTTAATTCCAATCAGTATTGGAGGGGAGGAGTTAGAATTTGAAGGGGAGAGATATAAATTTCAGGTTTCAGGATTTGACCAACTGCAATTAAAAATACGAACCAATCCTGGAACGCCCCCTGCATTGTTAGGGCAGATTGCCTCTGGGGGAGAGTTGTCGAGAATTATGTTGGCCATACGTGCAGTTATTGCAGGTAGGGCAGGAACCCCCACGTTGATTTTTGATGAGATTGATACTGGAATCAGTGGGGAAACGGCTATGAAAGTAGGAAAGGTGATGCGGGAGTTATCTCAAAACACCCAGGTGTTTACCATTACTCATTTACCCCAAATCGCTGCTTATGCGGATGCACATTATGGTTTGTTCAAAGGAGTAGAAGGAAACACTACGGTATCTGGAATTCGAAAATTGTCATCTGCTGAACAACAAGAAACACTGGCAAAAATGATTGGCGGAGATCAACCCGGATCAGCAGCTTTAAAAACAGCAAAAGAATTACTAAATAAAGGCAAAAATTAGTATTTATTTATAGTATATATTGTAAATAGTTTTTTGTGGATAGAATTTCCTTCTCCTTCGCCAAGCAGGATTTTATCTTTACAATTCGGGAGTTTTTATTCCTTACTACCCTATGTCTGAATTCGTACATCTCCATAATCATACTCAATATAGCCTGCTCGACGGGGCCTCCCGGATAGATCGGTTAATGGAGAAAACCCAGCAAAGTGGCATGAAAGCCATTGCCATTACGGATCATGGGAATATGTTTGGAGTTTTTGACTTTGTCGCCCAAGCCCAAAAACATAAAATAAAACCAATTGTAGGATGTGAATTTTATATGGTGGAAGACCGCCACATAAAGAAATTTTCCCAAAACACTCCTGACCGCAGATATCACCAACTATTATTAGCGAAAAACGAAGAAGGATACCGGAATCTCACCAAACTTTGCTCCTTAGGTTTTATTGAAGGATTATATAGTAAATGGCCTAGAATAGACCGGGAATTAATTTTGAAATATCACACTGGCCTGATTGCCACTACTTGTTGTATCGGTGCTGAAATCCCCCAGACCATCCTGAATCGTGGAGAAGAAGAAGCTGAATTAAAATTTAAATGGTGGCTAGATATTTTTGGGGAGGATTATTACATCGAGCTCCAACGACATGACTTACCCGAACAACATTTGGTAAATAATGTCTTGATGAAGTTTGCCGCCAAATATAAAGTACCTATGATTGCTTCTAATGATTCTCATTATGTGGAAGCGGAAGATGCATCAGCACATGATATATTATTATGTATAAACACAGGGGATATTCGGTCAACGCCTAAAGGGGATGGAAAGGGGTATCGCTTTGGGTTTCCAAACGAACAATTTTATTATAAAACGCCAGCTGAAATGTCAACCCTATTTCAGGATATTCCGGAAGCCATTGAAAACACAGTTGCGGTTGCTGATAAAATTGATAATCTAAATCTTAGTCGGGATATTATGTTGCCCAATTTTCCGATCCCTGATGATTTTAAAATTCACCAAAAGGCAGAATATATTGACGATAAAACAACCTTGTCGCCGGAGGTATTAAACCAATGGGAATACCTAAAACACTTAGCCTTTGAAGGGGCTCTGAATAGATATAAAGAGATAACCCCAGAAATTGAAGAAAGGTTGACCTTTGAATTGTTTACCATCAAAACCATGGGTTTTGCAGGGTACTTTCTGATTGTTGCCGATTTTATTCGGGCAGGCCGAGAGATGGGAGTTTATATCGGTCCTGGTCGAGGTTCTGCTGCTGGATCTGTAGTAGCTTATTGTATTGGAATTACCAATATCGATCCGATAAAATATAATCTTCTGTTTGAGCGGTTTTTAAATCCGGAACGGAAAAGTATGCCTGATATTGATACTGATTTTGATGATATAGGTAGGCAACAAGTTATTGATTATGTGGTGCAGAAATATGGGAAGGAACAAGTAGCACAAATCATTACATATGGCACCATGGCTGCCAAAATGAGTATTAAAGACGTTGCTCGTGCATTAGATTTACCACTGGCTGAGGCAAATGTATTGGCAAAACTAGTTCCCGAAAGGGCAGGTATTTCCTTACAACGTGTATTAAAAGCCCCGTTGGAAGGAGAAAAAAGTCTAAAAGAAAAAGAAAATCTTTCTAAAGAAGAATTAGAAGGGGTAATAACCCTAAGAAAAATATTAGAAGGAAGAGATCTAAAAGCTGAAGTATTAAGAGAAGCATTAACCTTAGAAGGTTCAGTTCGTAGCACTGGAATTCATGCTGCAGGGATTATCATTGCGCCTGAACAACTTTTTAATATTATTCCAGTTGCCTTAGCTAAAGATTCGGAGTTATTGGTTACCCAATATGAAGGAAACGTAATCGAATCTGCGGGAGTAATTAAAATGGATTTTTTAGGGTTGAAGAACTTAACCATAATTAAATCTGCCGTTGAACTGATTCGTGCCCGACATGGAATAGAAATACAACCCGATGAAATTCCCTTAGATGATCAGGCAACTTTGGATCTTTTTAAACGAGGCGAAACCATTGGAACTTTTCAGTTTGAAAGTCCAGGGATGCAAAAATATCTGAAAGATTTAAAACCAGATAAGTTTGAAGATCTTATTGCGATGAATGCCTTGTATAGACCTGGTCCTATAGATTATATCCCCAATTATGTAAAAAGAAAAAACAATCTGGAACCCATCACTTATGATCTACCTGAAATGGAAGAATTCCTTCAGGAGACTTATGGGATAACGGTGTATCAGGAACAGGTAATGCTGTTAAGTCAAAAACTTGCAGGGTTTACCAAAGGTCAGGCGGATAGCTTGAGAAAAGCGATGGGGAAGAAGGATCGATCCGTGTTGGATAAACTCAAACCGCTGTTTCTTTCTCAAGCTCAGGAAAGAGGGTTACCCTTACGCGCACTTGAAAAAATATGGACCGATTGGGAAGCGTTTGCCTCTTATGCCTTCAATAAATCACACTCTACTTGTTATGCTTTTGTAGCATTTCAAACTGGATACCTAAAGGCAAATTATTCTGCTGAATACATGGCATCTGTTTTGGCGCACAACCTTAGTGATATTTCAAAAGTTGCGTTTTTGATTGAAGAATGCCGAAGAATGGGATTAAAAGTTTTGCCTCCTGCTGTAAATGAAAGTATGCAGAATTTTTCGGTGAATAGTGAAGGAAATATACGTTTCGGCTTGGCAGCGATTAAAGGGGTAGGGTCAGGATTGGTAGAAGCCATAATTGAAGAAAGAAATCTTGCTGGGGAGTATAAAGACATATTTGATTTTTGTTCACGCTTAAATGGACGTCAAATCAACAAAAGGGTATTAGAAGCCTTAGCCAATGCAGGGGCATTTGATGCTTTTCCAGAATTAATCCGGGAACAATATTTAACTGCTTACCCAGGTTCAGCAGACATTACCTTATTAGATAAAGCGTTGCAGTTTGGGACTCGGTCTGCCCAAGAAAAACTTTCTTCTCAGGTAAGTTTATTTGGCGGGAGCATGAGTGCGCAAGGAGAAGCCATAATTACCTATCCTGCCCCACCACCCCCCGAACCCTTACCCTTAATCACAAAACTGGAGCAAGAGAAATCGGTTTTGGGTATTTACTTATCTGCACATCCCTTAGATCGATACCAAAAGGTGTTACAATTTTTAAGTGTAATTCCGCTTTCTACTTTAGATGAATATGTGGTTGCCAAAAAAGAAATCCGAATTCGTTTGGCAGGGGTATTATGTAAATTTCGAGAAGCCCTCACACGAAATGGAAAACCGTACATCAGTTTTAGAATAGAAGATTTCACAGGAGGCGCAGATTTGGTTTTATTTGGAGAAGGCGCCTTAAAGTTTAAACATATTTTATCTGGAATGAACCAGTTATTATTTATAACCGGTACGGTTGGTCCACGATTTAAAGGGGCTGAACAATTTGAGTTTCAGGTCAATGAAATTCGATTGTTAGACGAGGCCTTAAAACAACAAAAGATAAAACTTGAAGTTCAAATTTTGGTTACTGCACTTACAGAAGAAACAGTTGAAAATTTATTTAAGATTGTGGAGAAGTACCCTGGAAGCCATTCTATGCGAATAAAACTTAAATTGCCTCCTGTATCTGACTTGGAAATGGAAGTCAAGGAAAAAACCGTAGAACTTTGCCCCGAATTATTTCAGGAACTTGAACGGCAAAATTTTAGTTTTAATTTTAAAGCTTAACCCTTAAAACATGAGTGTCAAATTCGCAGTAGAACTTACCGATGCCAACTTTGAAGAAATGGTATTGAAATCTGATAAACCCGTATTGGTAGATTTTTGGGCAGAATGGTGTGGCCCTTGTCTAATGATAGCTCCTGCGGTTGAAGAAATTGCGCATGAATTAGAAGGCAAAGCGGTGGTAGGAAAACTAAACGTTGACTTAAATTCCAAAATTTCTGCAGAATATGGAATCCGTAATATTCCTACCCTTTTGATTTTTAAAAATGGTCAAATCGTTGACAAGCACGTGGGAGCTGCCCCGAAAAGTGTTTTGCTTGGAAAACTGACCACCCAAATTTAACCTTACTGCAAAATTATTTTTCAGGCGGTTTACTATTTAAAGGCCTGATGACAACCTCACTAATCAAGGTGTTTGGGTCTGTATTGAGGATATGTAATACCGTATTTGCTACTGCCTCAGGCGTGAGCATATTGTTGTGCGTGGAAATTCCCGGAACAGTATCAAAAAAATTTGTTTTAGTGCTTCCAGGATATACCACACTGACTTTTATACCTGAAGCCCTTACTTCCTGAAATAGGGATTCACTAAATCCAACTACCCCAAATTTGGTTGCAGAATAGGCAGTTCCCCAGGATGCACCTGTTTTGCCTGCAACACTTGAAAGGGTTACGATATGTCCTGAACCTTTTGCTTTCATCAGAGGTACTACTTTTTGAACGCACAAAAACATGGATTTTAAGTTAATGGAGATTTGTTCATCCCATAAAGACTCTGGCATTTGTTCAATAGGATAAAATCTCCCTAATCCGGCATTAGTGATTAAAAAGTCAATCCGCTTTTCTGGAAACCATTCTAAACTTTGTTGTAAGCTGTTTTCTATACTAATTGCTTGGTCTAGCTCAGTCGGAATAAAATGAAAATTTTCAATTGGTTCTTCAGGGGCGGATCTTCCCCATCCCACCACATGCGCTCCTGCCAATGCCAAAGCTTTACAGAAAGCTAATCCTAACCCGGAATTTACTCCTGTAATAATTGCATTTTTTCCTTTTATATATTGCATTTTCAGTTTGAAAAATAATCTCTACAAAAATAGGGTATTACCATCGCAACATTATTTTCGCTGAAGTCGTTTGAATCTTGACTTATCTTTGTAATCAGACAAAATTATATGCAACCCTTATTTAATTCATCTTCCACCTACAGTCCTTCTTCCGCAGTATCTGTAAACGCATTTCTGCAACGTGTGTATTTTATCATGGCCGCAGGATTATCCATTACCGGACTCACCGCATGGTTGTTTTTCAGTTTAATCAGTGATCCTGTAACCTTGATTAAACCTGAATACGCCTTCGTTGTTCAATCTCCTACCAGCTGGATATTAATGTTTGCTCCTCTGGTTTTTGTATTAATGATTTCTGGCTTAATTCAACGCGTAAGTTATGGCGCGGCCACCCTCATGTTTGCGGCCTACAGTTTGGTGATGGGCTTAAGCTTAAGTTTTATTTTCTTAATGTACACCACTTCTTCAGTTGCTAGCACCTTCTTTATTTCTGGCGGTACTTTCGCGGCGATGTCATTAATTGGATTAACCACCAAGACCGATCTTACCAAATTAGGATCCTTTTTAATGATGGCCTTGATCGGAATAATTATCGCAACGATTGTAAATATATTTATTGGTTCCACCTTAATGCAAACCGCAATATCTGCTTTGGGTGTTTTAATCTTTTGCGGCCTTACAGCGTATGATACTCAGAAATTGATGCGAATAGGAATGGAGCTAGATGCCGATAGCGAAGCATCAAAAAAAGGAGCTATTCTTGGCGCTTTAACTCTTTATCTTGATTTCGTGAATTTGTTTTTATTCATGTTAAGATTTCTGGGAAATCGGAGAAGTTAATTTTTATTCAATTGTAAATGATAAAGGCAGAAGAGATTCTGCCTTTATTTATGATTAACAAGAAGGTAGATTATAATAATTAAACATGAAAGGTAAGCCCGTCCCAGGCAAGATTTACGTTGGGAGGTAATAATTTGCTGATTTCATCATGCCTACCTAACAAATGGCTAATATGGGTAAACCAAGTTTGTTGAGGTTTAAGTTTTTCCACTACCGATAAGGCTTCCTCCAAATTAAGATGTGAAACATGGGGTTGTATTCGAAGCGCATTTAAAATTAAAACATCGAGATTTTGAAGTTTTTGCATAGATTCTGGCGGAATGGTTTTAGCATCGGTCACGTAAGCAAAGTTTCCAATACGAAAGCCCAACACAGGAAGTTGATGATGATGCACCCAAAGGGGGTCAATTAAGGTATCTTGTAATAAGAATGGAGTATCATCAATTTCATGCAATACCAATTCTGGTACTCCAGGATATTTAATTTCTTCAAATGCATAATAAAATTCGGTCTTAACCTGGGCGAGTGTCATGCGATCTGCATAAACAGGCATATCTTTTTTCTGCTTAAAATTAAATGCACGAACATCATCCAATCCAGCAATATGATCTTTGTGTTGGTGAGTCAGTAAAACCGCATCTAATTGAGATACTTTTGCCCGAAGCATTTGTTGACGAAAGTCTGGGCCCGTATCAATTACCCAAGTGGAATGTTCGGTTTCAATTAAAACAGAACACCTAAGTCTTTTATCCTTCTCATTGGAAGAGGCACAAACCAAACAATCACAGGCAATAACTGGAATGCCTTGTGATGTGCCGGTTCCGAGTAAGGTTACTTTCACAACTTCAACTCTACCTGTCTTAACTGATTGAGCAATAATAATTGCTCCTTACTTAGTTTGTTTTCATCAACTTCAATATTTCGAATGACTTCAATTAAGGTGTTTACTTGACTTTCAAAAGGATAAAATTTATTGATTACTACAACTTTATCTTCTTTTAACACACAATTCCCCCCACGGAAATTTCCCTTTTCATAACGCACCTGATAGTCAAGTGCGTCTAAGAGCAATTCCATTTTATTCAACAGATTTTTAGTGATTTTTAACAACAAAGTCAGGATTGATTATGGGCAAAAATACGGGGGAATCTAGGGAGGTTATTAAAAAACTTTCAACACCGGACAAACTTCAGAATAAGGAGCTGACCCATCACTCGGTAAAAAATCAATTTTGCATTGATAATCACCTTTAGATAAGCTTTCTCCTGCATCATTACTACCATCCCAATGAATAGTATATTTTCCTTTCACATACTTTTGATATTGAAAGATGGTTTTCACATTCTCTCCTTGTTTGTTTAAAATAAAAAGGCTCACATATCCTTCTGCTTTTAAGGCATAGCGAATCAATTGGGAAGGATTACTTTCTTTTACAAACAACGCACTTACATTAGTTATTTCTGGCTCTGGAGAAGTTTCAATTCGGTTTTTTTGTTTTCTGTTTCTTCTAGAAGTAGGATTGTTTTTTTCTTTGATAGACAAGGGAGCACTTTTTAGAATAGTATCGGCTATAGTCGGAATATTAGAAACCAAGGGTTCAGGATTTTTTGTATTGGCTTGTACCCATAATAAAGTCTGCCATTCTTTGCTGTATCCATTGGGGTGAAGATATTTTGCACGTAAGGGATAAAAACCGGGTGGGCAGGTTGCTCTTCCATATAAATATCCTTTAGAATCTGTATTCACCCAGGAAGGCCCTTCTAGAATTTCAACTTTTACTTCGCTTCCAAGGGGGTAACGATGTTGAATAGGATTAACATTTAAGGAACCAAAAGTTTCAACCTTACAAGTATCTAGCTCTTCAAACAACAGGGAAAATTTTTCTGGAACTCTAAGATTAAATTCACTTATAGTAACATCTGCTTTTTTACCACTTACAGAAGATAGAGATAAAGAAATTCCTTTACCGGTTTTATCACCAGGAATAAAAGTGTGAATCCAAAAAGGATCTGGATGATGAGAGATAAAATCCTTAACAAAAAAGGAATTTCCTCCCTGTGCCATCAAGGTAACCGAAACTCCTGAGTCAGCTTCAAAAATAAAACTTACCCAAAGTGAATCACTGGAGGGAACTTTCAGATGATTTATTTTAAAGATTATCCCTGTCTGAGGTAAGGAGAAAACTGCATGATTGGGCTGACCATCTTTAGAATTTAAATTCCAGTGGGCATCACTTTGATTAACTGCATCAGGTTTTGCATCTTGGTTTAAATCTAAGGTCAAATCAATTCCTAAGCTGGTATAAGGTTCTGTGGCTAAATATTGAGAAACCTTAGGGTCATCTTTAATTTTGCTATGCCAGGCGGTTACGATTTGAAAAACAGAATCCCGAACTTTAGGGGGATCTAGAAGCCTATGTTGACAAGCCCAAACATGGGCTAAATCATGAATAATTTGAGCTGCTTCTATTTCAGAATTAGTTTTAGGGGGCATTAAAGGGGAAGGATAGGGTTGATATTGTGCCCAAACCTTAATTGGAAGCAACCAAATCCAAACCCACTTGAGCAAAAATTGCATTTCTTAATTCCTTCGTATCATAAAGATACTATACAATACTTACTATTTATCAAGACCACCAAGGCTTTAGCGCTTTTGCCAGATTCCTTAATTCTTCATAAGTATGTAATGCGGTAATGTTGATTCTTAGCCTTTCAGTTCCTGGAAGCACGGTGGGGGGTAGGATAGCTTTAACATTAAATCCTTGGTTTTGCAGTTGTTGTGCCACTTCCTTACATTCAGAAATTCCTGTAATAGGAATAGGAATAATGGGTGAAATCGGAGCAGAAACAGTTTTGCCAAACTGTGCATAAAAAAAGGCAAGCTTTTCTTGAAGCTCCAATCGTCTATCCTCTGCCATTGCCATTTTATGTATAACCCATCGGGTGGCCTCTACCATTAAATTGGGTGGGGCTGTGGTATATATAAAGGGTCGGGCAAAATTGATAAGATAATTAATCAAGCGTTGACTTCCAGCAACAAAAGCACCTGCGAAACCGGGTGCTTTGCCTAAAGTATAAGTTATCGATAATGCAGTTTTATTGGGTAAATGATAATGAAACCATCCCCCGCCATTATTCCCTACAACACCTGTACTGTGGGCTTCATCATAGATTAGATAGGCCCCATTTTGTTCACATAAGGCATACAAAATATTAGGGTCAGACCATTTTCCTGACATGGAAAACAAAGATTCACTCACCACATATAGCTGAGCATTAGGGAATTTTATTCGGTTTAGTTTCAGCTTCTTTTCAAGTTGAAAATAGTCTAAATGTTTATATCCAAATTTATGCGCCAGCGATAATCGCATTCCATCTTTCAAAGAAGCATGACATTCTTGATCAAACAAAATGATGTCTCCTTTTTGAGGAATAGAAGACATAACAGCAAGATTAGCCTGATATCCTGAAGAGAACCAAAGCGTAGCTTCCGATTGGAAGAGTAGAGCCGCTTCTTTTTCCAGATCAAGAATTTGCGGTAAATTCCCCTGTAGTAATCGTGACCCCATACTTCCCTCAAGAGAAGAAGTAAACTTTATATTCTTTCCATCATGGGCTAAACCTAAGTAATCATTCGAAGTAAAATCAACGCCAGTAAAGGGTTTGGGCAAACTTCGAAAGGTGCCTTCAAGTTGTACTTTATCTAATCTTTTTTGCAAAGATAAGGGTAGGGGTAGATGGGGTTCAGGCATTAGACAAAAGTTCAGCTAAGATAATCAAGATAAAAAGTTTTACTGAGTTACACTAAGAAAGGGATATTCTGTAATTTAAGGCTTTAAATATAACTTGCCAAGACCTGTGACTGTATTGGAAAAAAAAGCAAAAGAAGTGCAAATGAAATCTTTGCCTTTAACCCCTGAAGAAATAATTAAAGATTACCGACTTGCATATCAAAGTCGGCAAGCTAGCCTATTAGGTCGTAAGGAGGTTTTGACTGGAAAAGCGAAGTTTGGAATTTTTGGCGATGGGAAAGAAGTTCCTCAATTGGCCATGGCAAGGGTTTTTAAAAATGGGGATTTTAGATCTGGCTATTATCGGGATCAAACCTTCATGTTCGCAACCGGGATGTCGGGAATACGGGAATTTTTCGGTCAGTTGTTTGCCAACACCGATGTAACCGAAGAACCTTGTTCCGCAGGTCGTTCTATGAATGGACATTTTGGAACCCGATGGCTCAACGAAAAAGGAGAATGGATTTCTCATATGTCTATGAAAAATTCATCTGCAGATGTTTCTCCTACCGGTTCACAAATGCCACGGTTGGTAGGGCTTGCACAAGCTTCCAAAATCTATAGAAATTTACCTGATCTCCATTCCTTTTCAGATTTCTCAAATAAAGGAAACGAAATAGCATTTGGTACCATCGGAAATGCCTCCACTTCCGAAGGTATGTTCTTCGAATCAATCAATGCTGCTGGGGTGCTCCAAATCCCAATGCTTTTGTCGGTTTGGGATGATGATTACGGAATTTCAGTTCCAGCTAAATATCAAACTACCAAAGAATCTATCTCTGAAATTCTTTCTGGATTTCAGCGCAATTCAGATAAACCCGGGTACGAAATATTTACCGTAAAAGGTTGGAAATATCTTGATCTTTTGGCTACCTATGAAAAGGCTGCCAATATTTGTCGTACTGAACATATTCCAGTGATTATCCATGTTCAGGAGGTAACCCAACCACAAGGTCATTCTACCTCAGGGTCGCATGAACGTTATAAATCCAAAGAAAGATTAGCTTGGGAACAAGAATTTGATTGTATCCGCCAAATGCGTTTATGGATGATTCAAGAAGGCATCGCAACCAACGAAGAACTTGAAACCTGGGAAGCTGAAGATGTTAAATTGGTAAGAGAAATTAAAAACACAGCCTTTAAAGTTTATCTCGACCCTATTAAATCGGATATTCAAGCGGTTTGTACTTTATTCGACCAATTATGTACCCAAACCTCCTTTGCTGCCGAAATAGCTGCGGTTCGTCAGGAGTTATCTAAAATTTCTGAACCTTTTCGGAAGGATATTTTAGTGGCAATTCAAAAAGTATTAATACTCTGTCGTAAGGAATCTCCTCAAGTATTACGTCCTTTAATCGATCTTAAAAAGAAGTTGGATGAAGATGGGATAGAGCGTTATACCTCTCACTTATATAGCCAATCCTCAACTTCCTTAAAATCTGTTCCCATAATTCCTCCGGTTTTTTCTGAATCCTCTCCTTGGGTGGATGGACGTGAAGTTTTGCAAGCTTGCTTTGATGCAGCACTCACGCGGGACCCTAGAGTATTAGCTTTCGGAGAAGATGTAGGACATATTGGAGATGTTAATCAAGCATTTGCTGGATTACAAGCCAAACATGGGGACCTACGTGTAAATGATACTGGAATTCGGGAAGTAACTATTTTGGGTCAAGGAATTGGCCTTGCAATGCGTGGTCTCAGGCCTATTGCAGAAATTCAATACCTAGATTATTTGTTGTATGCCCTTCAACTAATGTCTGACGATTTGGCAACACTGCAATATCGTACCAAAGGAGGACAGAAAGCACCTTTAATTATTCGTACCCGAGGACATCGTCTCGAAGGGATTTGGCATTCCGGATCACCCATGGGAATGATTATTCATGGCGTTAGAGGAATTAATGTTTGCGTTCCTAGAAATATGACCCAAGCCGCTGGGATGTATAACACGCTTCTTCAAGCCGATGAACCCGCATTAATGGTAGAAGTATTAAATGGGTATAGATTAAAAGAAAGAATTGCTGATAATATTGATACCTATACCATCCCATTAGGGGTTCCTGAAGTCCTTTTGGAAGGAAACGATGTTACGGTGATTACCTATGGACCTAATTGCCGATATGCGCTAGAAGCAGCGGATCGTTTGGCTACAGTAGGGATTTCTATCGAAGTAATTGATGTGCAAACCTTGATTCCATTTGATGTTTCCCATACACTTGTTCAATCCCTCAAAAAAACCAATAAGATAGTGTTTTTAGATGAGGATGTTCCAGGTGGGGCATCTGCGTTTATGATGCAACAAGTTTTAGAAGTTCAAGGCGGATATCGTTGGTTAGATTCTGAACCTCGAACCCTCTCAGCCAAGGAAAACAGACCCGCTTATGGAACCGATGGAGACTATTGGTGTAAACCCGGTGTTGAGCATATCTTCGAAACAGTGTATGATCTTATGCATGAAGTTGATCCAAAGGCCTTCCCAATATTTTATCGTTAAGGTAGATTGGAACTTAATGCACTCACAGCCATATCTCCCATAGACGGAAGATATAGGTCGCAAACCGAAGAAATCGCCCAGTATTTTTCTGAATATGGATTAATGCGATATCGGGTAAGAATTGAATCCGAATACTTTCTTTTCTTAATCGCAATGGGACTACCTCCCTTAGCACGATTGGCTTCTATTGACCCTGAACAATTTCATCTTTCTTGGAAACAATTTTCCATTCAAGATGCAATTGCAATTAAATCCATTGAGAAAACTACCCGACATGATGTTAAAGCGGTTGAGTATTTTCTAAAACAACAATGGACGCACAATCCCAATATTTTATTAACGGATCACGAATCAGAATTTATCCATTTCGGACTCACATCTCAGGATATCAATAATACTGCAATTCCCACTTTATGTAAAGAGGCATTTGATTCAGTTTATTATCCTTTGTTAAATAATTTGATTGAATCCTTGACGCAAATGGCAGATCAATGGATTTCAATTCCTATGTTGGCAAGAACCCATGGTCAACCTGCAACCCCAACAACAGTTGGAAAAGAAATTAGAGTATTCCAAGCTAGACTTGAAAACGCTAAGGCAAGCTTACAATCCTTACCCATTCCTGCAAAATTTGGAGGGGCTACCGGTAATTTTAACGCCCATAAAGTAGCTTACCCTCAATATCATTGGCCAAAATTGGCAGATCAATTTCTGGCAGAAAAATTTGGCTTACAAAGGACTCAAATCACTACCCAAATTGAAAATTATGATGGATTAGCAGCCCTCTTGGATGCAATGGCAAGAATCAACATTATTATAATTGATGCCTGTCGCGATTTCTGGACTTATATTTCTATGGAATATTTTACCCAGAAAACCAAACCTGGTGAAATTGGTTCCTCAGCAATGCCACATAAAGTTAATCCGATTGATTTTGAAAATGCAGAAGGAAATGCTGGATTCTCAGCTGCAATCGCAGGTCATCTTAGTCGAACTTTACCCATTTCCAGATTACAAAGAGACCTTACGGATTCTACTTTATTAAGAAATATAGGCCTTCCCTTTGCGCATAGTTTATTAGCATTTAAATCTATGCTCAAGGGCTTGGCATCCTTAGAATTAAATGAAAATAATATTAGAGTTGACTTAAACCAAAATTGGGAAGTATTGGCAGAAGCCGTTCAAACCATTTTGAGGCGAGAAGGATACCCGAAACCATATGAAACTTTATTAAACCTCACTCGAGGAAAAGAATCTTTAACTCCGTCTGCTTACCTAGATTTTATTAATCAATTAGAAATCCGAGAAGAGGTTAAGGCGGAACTCCGGCAACTAAGTCCTTGGGATTATTTAGGGTACGCACCAACAAGTTAATCGTTTATGCTAACCTCCGGAGTGCCCTCAGCTATTGGCATTCAAGCCCAACCTCTTTTTACTTTAAACCTACGAGGTACTGTATGGGCAAGCTATAGGCCTGTAATCATGGGGATTTTGAATGTTACTCCGGATTCATTTTCGGATGGAGGAAATTTCACTTCCCTTTCTGCTGCATTACGTCAAATTGAAAGGTTGTTACAAGAAGGGGCTGATATTATCGATATTGGGGGAGCCTCTTCAAGACCAGGTGCGGATATAGTGCCTGTTGAAGAAGAATGGAAACGATTGGAACCCGCAATTTCTCATGCCATAAAGGAGTTTCCATCTATACCCATTTCTATTGATACTTGGAGGGCAGAAGTAGCTCGAAGGGCATTAGACTTAGGGGTACATATGATTAACGATATTTCGGCTGGAACTTTAGAACCAAAGATTATATTTCATACTGCAAAAGCAAAAGCACCTTTAATAATCATGCACATGCAAGGAACACCGCTTACCATGCAAGTAAATCCGGTGTATGGTGAGGTGATAGTAGAAATAGTAGAATACCTTACCCAAAGAATTAACGAAGTGCGCAAGCAAGGCATCTTAGATATAATAATTGACCCAGGATTTGGGTTTGGGAAAACAATGGAACATACGCTTTCACTTATTCATAATCTTAAATTGATATGCTCTTTAGGGGTGCCGGTTTTAACCGGCTTTTCAAGAAAATCTTTTTTATCTAAAATTACCGGAGCAACCACATTAAATACTGAACCTTTACATGCTATTTTGAATTATCAAGCCCTTCAAGCGGGTGTTTTATTTTTAAGGGTACATGATGTGGCTTCAGCCTACCAAGCTTTAGCTTGGTATCTCAAATCAAATACGAAATGAAACCCTTTTGGATGGTAGCTGCCACCGCTCAAGAACTTCCGCCTTTACCAGAATCCTCGGACTTTGAAAGTAGGATATTAGGGATAGGGATGGTAAATACCGCTAGTAAGTTAACTCGATGGTTAGAACAAGAAAAGCCAAAAGGAATGATTATGACTGGGATTTGTGGTTCTTACCTTTCTGACCTTCCTTTGGGTTCACTAGTGGAAGTACGTAAAGAAATTTATGCTGAAGCAGGAGCAAATACCCCCGAAGGTTTTTTAGATATGCAATCATTGAACCTTCCTTTAGGCCTATTGGGGGAAGAACAGATTTATAATATTTGGGAAAACCCATTTCCAGTTATATCCGATCTTCCTCATGTAACAGGTGCTACCATATTTAGAATTTCAGGAGAAATGAATGGCATCTCTGAAATGAAAAAGATATGGAATCCAGATATTGAATCTATGGAAGGGGCAGCTTTTTTTCAAATAGCTACAGAATATAACATCCCCTTTGCGCAAATTAGATCAGTTTCGAATTGGGTAGAGCCGAGAGATCGAAGTCGTTGGAATATACCCTTAGCTCTTTCTACTTTACATCAATTCTGGATGGAAAACCATCGGGATTTGGTTGCGCAATGGAAATAAAAAGGTCACCCATAAGGTGACCTTTTTATGAATTAATAATAAAAATTAATTTCTAATAATTTTTCCACTTAACATCATTCGGTTATTATATACTCTTATATAATAAACTCCGATAGGATGTTGGCTTAAGGGAAGCGTAGTTTCTAATTGCTCAAGTATAGGGTACTCGGTTTTTTCAATAATCCTTCCACTCATATCTGAAATTTCCATGGTAACCTGTTCTGCGCGGAAGGGTAAGGCTATTTTAAGATTTACATCTCCGTTAGATGGATTTGGAAACACAGAAAATACCTGAGATTGCTGAAGGTCTTGGGCATTTCCAGTAGTAAAGAGCCTATAGAAATAATAAGCCTCAGAAGTAGAAATACATCCAGTGTTAGGATCAAAATAAGATACCGTATAAAATCCATCTTGATTAGGGGTATGACTGGCTAAAGTTGCCCCTGGTATCGGAGTATTATTAAAGTTCCATTGTATGTTGGTAGTAATATCAGAAGTCAATATTCCACCTGAAAAAGTAATCACCGGAGTTTGTGGAACAGAATGAATTATCACTTGAGTATTTGCAATAGCTACTGTGCACGTACTCGTAACATATACTACCTGATAATTTCCAGATCTTGTCATCCACGCTGGATTAAAATTCAAAAAGGTTTGGGTAGAATAAAATCCATTTGGACCTGACCAAAAATAAGATCCTTGTGGTAAGCCGGTAACCGAAAGACTAATTGCTCCCCCAGCACAAGTAGGGCCATTATTATAAGCAATTACCCCGGTTGGAATAGCAATCACTTGAACACTTACTGTATCTTCTGAACTTACACATCCATTCATGTTTACAAAAACCGTGTATACCCCAGCATTGGATAAGGACGCACTAGAAATATTGGGATTCTGAACATTATTCAAGTACCCATTAGGACCACTCCATACATAAGATACTCCCGCCAATAAGGAAGCGTTTAATTGTAAATTACCACTTACACATACCGGACTATTCGAAGAGGCTGAAGGTGCAGGTGGGGTAGGATTAACCACCAGGTTAACTGAACTTGGAGTAGCGGAACATCCATTTTCAAATACACTCAATTGATAAACTCCGTTATCATTTAAGGTGGCTACCCCAATAAATGGATTTTGTAAATTAGAATTAAAACCGTTAGGTCCTGTCCATTGATATACCGCACCAGGAGAGGAGGTTGTGGCTGAAAAATTCACCAAGTCCCCAGTACAAACCGGCGAGGGAACCGACGCAATTGAGGCAGGCGGTGCTTGATTAACGGTTACTTGTATGGAGTCTCCTAAACTTTGACATCCATTGGCTGAAATATAAACCGTATAAACACCAGATTCTAATACTGTTACCAAGGGAATTGAAGGGTTTTGTAAATTGGATGTGAAGTTATTGGGGCCAAACCAACTATAGGCTGCACCTGAAACTGTTGCAGCAGTTAAATTCAATGTGTTACCTGAGCATATGGGTGATTGTGCGCCCATAGAAGGTAAGATAGGTGCTGGCTGAACCGCAACACTTGTTAAGGCAACAACACTTGTACATGCATTCTCAACCGCATAAACTGAATACACTCCTGCTCCATTAATCAATACTTGGTTAAGGGTTGGATATTGGGTGTTATCGGTAAACCCATTCGGACCTGTCCAATAATATCCAGCTGTTCCAACCGTAGTTGCACTTAAATTTAAAATAGTTCCCTCACAGATGGGTGCATTTGAAGAAGCTATTGAAACTCCGGGAGTTGTAACCACATTTACAGGTAAGGTAGCTACGGTACTGCTACATCCATTTACAATTGCATACACGTTATAAACTCCAGTAGCTAATGCGGTAACATTAGGAATAATAGAAACTGCTGTATTAGCAGTAAATGTATTGGGCCCTGTCCAATAGTAGGTGGCTCCAGATACTCCTCCACTACTTAACACAAGCGAATACCCTGAACAAACTGGTAAATTACTCGTTGCCACTGGACTTGCTGGAGTTGGAAACACGGTTACATTTACTGACGCTACAGCACTTGTACAAGAACTTACAATACTTACCACGGAATATATTCCTGAATTGGTAAGCAGCACTGGAGATATAGTAGGAGTTTGATTAGTGCTGACAAAGCCACCGGGTCCATTCCAAGAATAAGTAGCACCCGTGATGGTGGAAGCCGATAAGTTTAGAATTCCATTTTCACAAACAGGATAGGTGGCAGATGCGGTTGGACTAGCCGGTAAGGCAGCAACATTAATATTTATGGTACCCGCTGTGGTGCTGGTGCAACCCAAAGCAATGGCATAAACAGAATAAACGCCTTGATTTAATAAACTAATATTATTTACACTCACCACAGTACCTGTTTGATTAAACCCATTCGGCCCTGCCCATATATAACTTGTCCCTGCTCCTGTTGCGGTTAGGCTCAGCGTGTTTCCAGTACAGGCTGGCAAATTCGCACTTGCCGTAGGAGCAGCGGGAGAAGGATTAATCGTAACTACCACACTGTCGGCTAAGGACCAACATCCCCCTGCTTCACGGGTTCTAACATAATAAGTGCCTGATGTGGAGACTGGCCAGGCAATGGTAGCATTGTTTGCCGTGCTGGATCCAGTAGCGGTGGTTTGCCAGTAATAAACATTATTGGCTGGAGGTGCACTTAAAGCAAGTATAGTGGATTGATTACAGGCTGGATTAGGTGCTGCAATTGGTGTGGGAGGGGGAGATGGTAATGCGTTTACTACCACAGCCACGCTTGAGGAAGTATTTGACCAAGTTAAAGTTGTTAAATTTTGAGCCCTAACATAATAAGTTCCGGATACGGTAACTGGAAAAGTTGAACTAGTAGGATTGGCTGTGCTTGTTCCAGTTGAATTTGTCCCTTGCCAAAAATATCCGATTCCGGTGGGAGGAACCATGGTATTTAAAAAGGTGGGTCCACAAGAAGGACTTGCATTTGCCGTTGGATTTGGTGGAGTAGAGGGAACAGGGCAGGTTGCTTGGTAAGCCATCACCCTTGAAGGACCACCACAACTACCTGAAAAATTTCCTAAATGAATATAATAGGTTCCGGAGGTTCCACAAACCCAAGTCAAATCAGAACCAACCCCACATGCATCATCATTCCAAGTTTGAGTTCCTGTCGTGGGTGCATTGGTTATTGTTAAATAGGTATCGTTAGAGTAAGAACCTCCATTCGAACAATGGGTAAAACGATAAGTGCAACCTACGGTTGCTGCAAAACTAAAATATCCCCCGGCAGTAACTGTTACAGTTTGCCAAGTGGGGCTCGGTGCTGGGGTTAATGCCCCCAAACTATTATTGCATATCCTTTGCGCAAATATTTGCCCAGGTATTGTAATCAATAAAAATAATAATAGGCTAGTTTGGTAAACAAGACTAGATCTAACCGTGTATTTGTGGAAAGTAAAATATCGAACCATATTTTTATCGTACTAATATACCAAGCTAATATACTCTGTTTATTTTAACTCTCAAAATATTGATTAGCAAAATCATCCTATATCCAAACAATAGATAACCCAACGGTAATATTCAGGTGATGTACAGTGATAATTTTGGATCAATTGAACTGAATATCTAGAGATGCTTTGCCTTTCCACAGGTGTTTGTCAGGATTCCAGGCATAAATTTTCCACCTAGATCCCGCAGGTAATAAATCTGGGAGGGTAAAAACATGATAAAATTTATAAGGGATTTCTGAATTTGAATTCATGTCTTCCCCATGATAATAAACCTTGGAGTTTTCACTTTCAATATCTAATACCCATTTTATATCTGGATTCGGAGGAAGGGTATAGGTAACCCACATTCTTACCTCGCGAAATCGCTTTTCTGGTGCTAAACGAATAGTGTCTTCTGCAATGGAATAATATTCTTCTCCCAATTGAAACATTTCACTGGTTTTTAATTTGTAATCCGACGGATGCTTGCCTAAGCGATACCGGATTTCACTCCAATCCCAGTCCCCCTTTCCTAAATAACATCGAGGATGGGAAATCATCAAATACAATCCTATGGTAATTCCTGTAGAAAACATCAACGCAATCCCTCTTTTCTTCCAAACTGAAAATCGTAAAGCAGACGATAAGAATTCTACCCAAATCCCAACAAATAATAACTGATATTCTACAAAATTTCGAGAACCAAACCCACATCCAAACGACCAAATATGCCAACTGGAAAACAGATAAATCGAAAAAATCAATATCCCAATCCTTAAAATTCTATGGAGGGTAGGATACCTCAAGCAATACACTATTCCAACCAGTAAGCCCAAGCCTGTTAAGGGACTATATATAACCAAACCATTGTTGGGAGAAAACAAAAACTCAATCCAAGCGGGATCAGTTAAATGTGAAAAAGATTCATGTTCATACGGATAATTAAAAAACTCTCCAGTGAGCCAATGCCTATAGAATAATTGAGGAACCCAACATAAAAAGCTAAATGCCGCGATTCCCAACGCTAGAAATTTTATCTCTTTACTTTCTTTCCTAATTATAATATGCCTATTGAATTCAATCCATATCCCCAGTACTAATAAAAAATTTGTGGGCCGAATAAAAATCAAGAGACTAATTAATAATCCAATTAACAGGATTTTGTTTCGATGAGATTTGAAATCAGTATCCAATAAATATGCTAACAAAGCCCCTAATCCAAAGGAATAGATATGGCTCATCCCTCCTCCAGCAGATTGATAATAAAACAAAGGACTACCCAAGGTGATCAATAAGATTAAGCCTACTGCAATTCGTTCTCCATAACGCCGAGCAACTATTAATAACACTAAGCCTAATCCTAAGCATCCCCAAAAAATTGCATTTAATTGTAAGGCTAAAATATACGGAGGGGAGAATCCATCTGCCTGGTCTGTAATAAGAGAATACAAATGGGCAATGGCAAAAGCCGGGAGTTCTAACAAGGCTACTCCAAAAGTATATTTAGTTATTATTTTTTTTTGCTCAACCTCAAACCCTTTTCCGCTACCTTGAATATGGTTTTCAGAAATTAAACTTCCATCCCAATGATAGATAAACGTGGCAGGTAAATAAATATAATAACCCGAAGGGTCTGCCCATCTAAAGGCTCGCCAATCCTGATAAGGTAAGGTTTGGTGGGTAGGATAGATATCCCCTTTTCGGAATACATGGGTATCTGTAAAACTTATCCAACACCAGAGTCCGGTGATAAGGGTGATTAATGCCAACAACAAAAAACCCAACCGGGGTTGCATACAAGATGCTGATGAATTAATAGTTTGGGTTAAAGGGGTACGTTACCGTGTTTCTTTTTAGGTAAGGGAACCGCCTTATTTTTCAGCATTTCAAATGCATTAATCAACTTACGTCGGGTGTCTTGTGGTAAGATGATTTCATCCACAAATCCTCTATTGGCTGCACGATAAGGATTGGCAAATTTGCGTGTGTATTCGGCCTCCTTTTCCTTCAACATTGCTTCAGGATCTGCAGCTGTTATAATTTCTTTTCTAAAGATAATTTCTGCTGCTCCTTTTGCTCCCATTACTGCAATTTCAGCAGTAGGCCAAGCATAATTTAAATCTGCACCAATATGTTTGGAGTTCATTACATCATACGCTCCTCCATAGGCTTTGCGGGTAATGACTGTCACTCTGGGAACTGTTGCTTCACAAAAGGCATATAATAATTTTGCCCCATTGGTGATAATTCCATTCCATTCTTGGTCGGTTCCGGGTAGAAATCCTGGTACATCTTCAAATACCAATAAGGGAATGTTAAACGAATCGCAAAACCTTACAAACCGAGCTCCTTTAACCGAGGCTTTAATATCTAAAACGCCCGCCAATACTGCCGGTTGATTCGCCACAATGCCAATACTGCGTCCATCTAAACGGGCAAACCCCACTAGTATATTCTCAGCAAATTGTTCATGTACTTCTAAAAAAGAATCCGGATCTACTACTCCTCGGATTACTTCTTTCATATCATACGGTTGATTAGGATTTTCAGGGATAATCGTGTTTAACGCTGGAATACTAGCGTCTTTAGGAATATCACAGGATACACTCGGAGGTAATTCCTCACAATTCTGAGGAAGGTAGGATAATAGTTTTTTAATCTGTTGAATACACTCTACTTCATGGTTACAAGAAAAGTGCGTAACTCCACTTTTACTCGCATGCGTATCTGCTCCTCCCAATTCTTCTGCACTTACTTCCTCATTAGTAACCGTCTTTACTACATTGGGCCCGGTAACAAACATATAGGAAGTATTTCTTACCATAAATACAAAGTCAGTAATCGCCGGACTATAGACCGCTCCCCCAGCACAAGGCCCCATAATTGCAGATAATTGAGGTACCACGCCAGATGCCTGTGTATTTCGATAAAAGATATCTGCATAGCCTGCCAAGGATACTACTCCTTCTTGAATTCGTGCTCCCCCTGAATCATTTAATCCAATTACCGGTGCCCCATTCTTCATGGCTAAATCCATGATCTTACAAATCTTTTCCGCAAAGGTTTCGGATAATGATCCCCCAAACACAGTAAAATCCTGGCTGAACACATACACCAATCTCCCACTCATTCTTCCAAATCCAGTAACTACTCCATCCCCTAAGTATTTTTGTTCCTCCAACCCAAACTCCGCCGAACGATGGGTAACAAATTTCCCTAACTCTTCAAAACTTCCTTCATCCAACAATAAATGAATCCGTTCTCTGGCAGTTAACTTTCCTTTTTTATGCTGAGCTGCAATTTTATCTGTTCCTCCCCCCAACAAAGCCTCTTCATTTTTGCGCTGTAACTTTTCTAAAGCGGTTTCTACCTTATCTTTTTCGTTTACTGTAAGCATGTTGTAAATTAATTGGATTAATGATGCTAAACTAAAATGGCATCAATTGTAAAAATACGATTTATCGTTGCATTCCATTCGAAAGACCTTGGGGAATTCCAGTTGCCCAATGTAATTCGGCTTCACTTTTCTGAAACTTAACCCTTGTTTCCAGTTCTTTGATGCGAGCTTCTAATAGTGCTCTTTCTCTCACATTGACTAAAAAAAACGAGCTTTCTCCTTGTTGAAATCTAAAGTCTTCCCCATCTCTTAACAAAGTAGCTTGTTCAAGCTGTTGACGATAAACCTGCGCTAATAAATAAGTGTTGCTGTATTGTTGCCAAGATTGTTCTAATTGATTCCGACGTTCTTGCCGAACAAAAGCCAATTCATATTGACTTTGTTGGGTTTTCAATTGAATTTGTTCAAGTTTCCCTCTTGCCTTTCTCAATAATAAGGGAACATAAATCTGAACGCCAAGCTTATGGTTATTCTGAAAGTATCGCATTCCCAAAGGGGTAGTTTGATTGGATGCGGATTGTAAAAAGGGATAGAAATCAATAGATACAACTGGTTTCAAACCTTCTCTTGCCAGACGCCTTTCAAAGTCCAATTGCTGTAACTTAAAAGTAGTTTTTAATACTTCTGGATGTTGGGTTTCCACCCGCCGAAGTAAAGTTTCTAACGTGTCTGCCGACCAGGTAATAGTTGGGGTGGGGGGAGCATCAGGTTTTACTTTTACCTGAAGATCTTGGGGAGCCCCATTTTCATCCCATAAATATAAACCTAACCCCAATGTGGTTTGTTGAAGCATCAATTGACTTTCTAATAATTGTGCTTTTCTTCGGAATACCTCGGTACTGGCTTCAATAGAATCTAATCCACTGAACTGCCCTCCTATAATTCCTCTTTGAATAGCTTGATTTCGTCTTTCGGCTAATTCTAATCCTTCTTCTAAAATTTTAACTTTTTGCCAAGTTTCGGCCCAAGTCCAATAATCTTTGCTCGCCTGAAACAAAAGTTTATTGATGATCTTAATTTGTTCAGCCAATGTCATCCCTTGGGTTGCTTGAGCGATGCGAAGGGCTGCCCTTCTTTCATCCATTAATAATCCTTGACCCAGTTGCACTGAAAGTCCGGCATAAATTAGCCCTTCCACAGGTGTTTTATCGCTTGGGTCAAGATAACTACCTGAATTTTGTTCCAGGCCTGTTTTGATATCTGCTCCAGGCCAAATCGGAACCTTTAATGACGTGGTTCTATTAATAAAGTAGGTAGTGCCGTCATAGTTTTTTTGATTTAAGGAGTAGTTGAAGGAAGGATCAAAATTCCCACGTGCGGTTCGTATCTCCATTCGGGCATATTCGTCCAACAACCAGGCTTGTTTAGCAATAGGATGGTGGGCAATTACCTTGTCTATAAAAAGGGGAAAGGATAAGGTTACCCCGCTGGAATCTGGAATAGTGATTACATAGGATACACCACATCTTCCCAGACTTGGAAGTAATGCTGATAAAATGAAGGATAGATTACATAGAATGCTTTTTGCACTCATTCTTCTTCCCCTTTCTTATCTGATTTATCTCCTGATTTTCCTTTAACCTCAGCCTCTTTTTCGGCATCGGATGGAGGTACTTGATTTAAGGCAGGAGGGAATCCATTCAATTGTCTCCAGATCTCATAGATTACTGGAACATTGTCCAACAATGCCCAAGCATATACACCCGAACCTACCCGTAATTGAGAAGGCCATTGTTCATCATGGGATTTATCCATCTTTACTAAAACTCGATACAATCCCCCAGCACTATTCACATAATCAATTACATGTACTTTTCCTCCAAAGGTACCGATGGCTACTAATGGCCATCCACTTACTTGTATTGCCGGCCAGCCATCAAACTGCAAGCGTACTTCTCTTCCTTTTGAAACCAGTGGAACATCCATCGCTCGTAAATAAATTTCAACTGCTAAGGTTGGATTATCTGGCATAATGGTACAAATAGATTCTCCTTCTTTTAATTGTTCCCCAACGCCGGCCTTCAATGCCTTTACTACATACCCATCCTGAGGTGCACGAATTACATAATACCCAAACCGAACGCGAGTGCCAGACAGCTCATTTTCTAATTTAGCAACGGTACCTTGTGCATCAAATTGACTAGCTTGTGCTGAACTTAATTCCGAATAGCTTTTGCTGATTTTATCTTGATAGTCCGCTAGAATACTGGTGACTTCTAATTGTGCATTTAACCACTCATTTTTGGATAAAGCAAGTTTGTTTTCCCCTTCATTTTTTTTAGCTAAGGAACTCTGAAACTTGTTTTGCCTTTCTTCCAATTTAACCAAGGGTTCTAATTGTTTTTCATATAACACCTTCATCCGTTCCCACTGACTTTTGGCAATTTGAGCATCCACTTTAATGGCTTCCAAGGAAGCACTATCAATACTCACTTTCATATTGGCCTGACGAAGTTTGTTTTGTGCCTGCTCCAACTTTAGAATCTTACCTTTTTCAAGCGCTTGAATCTGTTGGGTTAGCGCTTCTATCTTAGAAGAATAAGCACCTAAGGATGATTTTTTTGCTTGTAGTTGTTCCTCTAATCTCTGCAACATAGCAGGATCCATGTACTTGTCTTTTACTTCATGAAGTTCTAACAAGGTATCGCCTGCTTTTACAAATTGGCCTTCTTGCACATGCCAACGGGAAATCGTTCCAGCAATAATTGCCGGAACAGTTTGAGGGCGTTCGGCTGGGTCTAAAGCGATTACCCTTCCGTTACCTCTTATGTTTTGTTGCCAGGGAAGAAATAAAAACAAAACCACACAAACCGCAAATAATTGTAGCCAACGGGTAAATCGCTTCAATCTATGACTGGTTTGCACCAACCGAAGTGCATAGAATTTATCCTCCCCCGTTGATTTTGGCCAAGGGAAGTCTTTCTGGTTTTTGTGTTGATCAGAAGATTCCATTAGCGAACGATACAGGTTTGAACAAATTCAGGATCCCTGACCAGGTTCTCAAAAGTGTTTAGAGTCTTTATCTTTCCATTGGCTAACCAGGCGACCTGGTCACAACGTTTCATTAATTCTGGATCTGAAGAAATTGCAATCAATGACCAAGGATGAGAACGATCAAAAAAATCAAACCTGCTTCTAAAATCAGTGCGGGTTACAAACTCAGCATAATCTTCATCCATTAATACCAGCATAGGTTTTCCTAATAAGGCACGGGCAATAATGATTCTTCTTTGAATTGAAATACTTAAAGTTCTTCCAGCTGCGGGTAAATAGGTGGCAAATCCTTCTTCCAAATGTTTTAAATAATTATCTAATCCCACCAGGGAACAAATATCACGCATGTCTCCAAAAGTTACTTTTGGTTGATTGAGTACCAAATTTTCTTCTAAAGTGCCTTCGAATATTTCATTCTGGCGATTAAAAAATCCTATATGTTGTCTTAAGTCATTTAAATTTAAATCCCGAAAAGATATTCCATTAAATGACATATTCCCTTCAAAGGTAGTCAGGGATCCGCCAAGCGCCATTAGCAAAGTATTCTTACCGGCTTCTGGACTACCCGTTAATATCATACGTTCTCCGGGTTTTAATTCCAAATTAACCCCTGATAATATTTTTCTTCCTTTCTCCCCATATTTAAAATTAAAATCAGTTAATTCTAATGACATTCCACTCGCGACTTCCCTGGTCATTAAGGCACCACTTTTTTCTAAGGGTAAATCGGTTATTTTTCCTAATTTTTCCAACCCTGTTAAAGTGTCATAAATAACTTCTAAAAAAAGAATAATTTTTTCAGTGGCATTGATAATTAAAATCACAACAATTTCCGCAGCTACAAATTGACCTATTGAAAGATCACGGCTTACCACTAATAAAGATCCCAGAATTAATAAAGCACCGGTTACTAAGGTTTTGAATATAACCATGCTGCCATATTGAAATTTTAAAACTTCAAAATGCCGTTTACGTGCTTTTAAATATCCTAAGGTATAGGTATCCATTTTTTCCAAGGCAATCGTGGAATGCCCGG
>RFSG01000050.1 GCA_009924095.1 Sphingobacteriia bacterium | reverse complement strand
CCATTTCTGAAGGCAAATTTTGAATTAAATTTTGTTGTAGATATAATACTTCCAAATGTGTTAATCCACCAATTCCATTGGGTAAAGTCGTTAAAAAGTTGTGCTCTAATTGAAGTTGTTTTAATTGGATTAATTTTCCAAAACTTTCAGGCAATTGGGTAAGTTTATTATGATCTAATTCTATCTTTTCTAATCCACTAATATCCCCAAAACAATTAGGTAATTTTTGCAATTCATTTTTTGCCAAATACAATTCTTTTAAATTTTTTAATTGGCAAAAACTTTCGGGCAAACGATATAATCGGTTACTATTTAAAAGTAATTTCTCGAGATGTGTTAAGTCTCCAAATTTTTCAGGTAAACGGCTAATCGTGTTAAAATAAAGTCCAAGTTCCTTTAACTGATGACATTGTGTAATTTCATCTGGAAGAGCGGTAAGATTATTGGAGAATAATTCTAGAGATTCTAAGGAATCTAATTTCCCAATGCTGGGAGGTAGGAGATTTATTTCATTGTTGAGTAGGTTTATATCCTTAAGGGCGGTTAATTTCCCAATACAGGTGGGCAATTCCATCAAGCGATTATTGGGAAGATAAAGTCTACGCAGGTGGGTGAGCTGGCAGATCTCCGGAGGAAGTTTGGTGAGTTGGTTTCCTCCTGCAATTAATTCTTCCAGGTGGATAAATTTTTCGATTTGAGGGGGTAATGATGTGATTTGTTGATCGCTAATATCTAACACCCTAACTTTTTGAGGGTGTTGCAAGGCAAGATCTAATTGCCGGTAAATACCTGACGATTGTCCATATATACTGGAAAAAATCCACAAAACACTAATTATACACACCCGTTTTCCCATTCTATTTTTGTGACATTGTTACTTGGCAATGCTTACATTTGTTGGTAAAAATACAAAACGATGAATAAGACCCTATATTGGGGAGGGATTACTGGGATGTGGATGATTGCTGTAAGCCTAATTGGCTATCCCACTCCTGTGCCTGAGGAAGGAATGTATCCTTTACCTGCACTCCAAAAATTAGATTTACAAAAAGCTGGTTTAAAGCTAAATACTGAGGATATCTTCAAACCTGAAGGAGTTGGGCTTACCGATGCATTGGTAAGAGTAGGGGGCTGCACAGGTTCTTTTGTTTCTCAGGAAGGATTAGTCATTACCAATCATCATTGTGCATTTGGGGCAGCACAAGCCGCCAGCAGCACCGATAATGATTATATGACAGATGGGTTTTTAGCCCGAAGAAAAGAAGACGAACAACCCGCTAAAGGAATTGTGATCAAAATTACCCAATCCTATAGCGAGGTGTCGGATCAAATATTGGAAGGTCTCATGCCTGAAACGGATCCTGGACTGCGAATGCAGACCATTACCGAAAGAATTCGAAACATCGAAAAATCTGAAAATGAAAGCCACCCTGGTTTATCATGCGAAGTATCTGAAATGTTTGCCGGACGGTCTTATTTTTTATTTCGCTATCAATTAATTAAAGATGTGAGAATGGTGTACGTCCCCCCCAGAAATATTGGTGAATTCGGAGGAGATAAAGACAACTGGGAATGGCCACGCCATAATGGAGATTTTGCCTTCCTTAGGGCTTATGTAAACAAAGAAGGACAACCAGCTCCTTATTCCCCAGATAATGTACCCTATCAACCTAAAAGATTTTTAAAAATTAATCCCTCTGGTGTAAAGGAAGGAGATTTTGTTTTTGTCATGGGATATCCCGGACGTACCTTCCGTCATCAGCCTGCAAGATTCTTGGCGTTTCAAGAAAAATATCAACTTCCCTATATCTCACATTTGTATGCGGAACAAATTGAAACTATGAAAAGGTTGAGCCAATCGGATAAAACGTTGGCAATCTCGGTTGCCGATCGAATAAAATCTTTAGCCAATGTTTCTAAAAATTATGCTGGAAAATTAGAAGGATTTCATAAACTCAATCTTACCGATCAACGCAGGGCTGAGGAAACGGAAATGCAACAGTTTATTTTGAATACCCCTGAATTATCTCATAAATATGGAAAAGTGCTCTCTCAATTTGATACGCAATATCAGGAGCTAGATTCCATCGCCCTTCGGAATTTATGGTTAGGTCAGATCTATAATGCAGCTGAAGGATTATCTGCCGCGCTGTTTATCCTGCAAAGCAGAGAAAAAATTTTAAGCCTTTCTGGAGAGGAAAAAGAAAAAGAACTGAAACAAGCAAAACTTAAACTGAAAGTTCTGCTTTCTGATATGGATGCGCAAGGGTGGATAAAGCTTTGTTCGAAATTATGATTCGAGATGCTCAAAAACTTTTGCCTTGGCAAAGAATTGTTGCTGTGGATGACTTCTTTCAAAAAGAAAAAAATCAGGAACAAAGAATGCAAAAAATTGATGCAATGTGGGCAAAGAGTAAAGTGTTTCAACCCATTCAGGCGTATGAAATTTTAGAGATGCCCGAAAAGTATTTCAATAAATTAAAAGATCCTGTTTTGACTTTTGTTTCTCAAGTGAGAAAACAACAACAAGCAATAGCTAGTCGTCAACAGTATATTTCGGGTACTTTAAATCGTTTGGCCAATATGTGGAAATGAAATCCGCCTGGAAGCCCGGAAGTTTTACCCCAGATGCCAATGCTACGCTTAGATTAACTTATGGTTATGTAAAAGGATATAGTATTCAGGATGCCGTTATTTATGAACCCAAAACCTGGTTATCTGGAATGATTGAAAAGGCTACTTTGGGAGGAGAGTATCAATTATATCCTGCTTTATTAACTGCATTTAAAAATAGAAGTTTTGGTAAATGGACAGCCGGTGGAAGGCAAGATGTTCCTTTGGCCATTTTATATAATACGGATACCAGTGGAGGAAATTCGGGAAGCCCGGTAATGAATGCCTACGGGGAATTGGTCGCTATCAATTTTGATAGAACTTATTCTGCTACCATCAACGATTATGCTTGGAATGACCAATATAGTCGCTCCATTGGTGTAGATATACGTTTTGTACTTTGGGTTACCGAACAAGTAGCCGGAGCTGGATTTTTATTAAAAGAAATGGGTGTATGAAAAAGATCTTTATTCAAGTTTTAACCATTGTTTTTATTCTCGGAGGAATCGAAACAAACCATTTATCGGCTAACACCGGTTTTCCTCCTGATACCTTAATATTTGGCTTTTATAACCTTGAAAATCTTTTTGATACGATAAAAGATAAGGTTACCGATGATGCCGAATTTTTACCTGCATCTGGATGGACTTCTACTCGATATAAAAACAAATTATCCCAATTGGCAAGGGTGATTGATACTTTAGGTGGATCTGAAGGCCCTGATTTGATAGGCGTTTGTGAGGCGGAAAATCAACAAGTATTAATGGCATTATCTCAACAACCATTGTTGAAAGATGAACGATATAAGGTAATCGGATTTCCCTCTGCTGACCCAAGAGGTATTGAAACCGGGGTAATGTTTAAACAAGATAAATTTAAACTGGTAAACGCTAATTACTTCAGAATCTTTATGCCGGATTCTCCGCAAACCAGAACTCGCGATGTTTTATGGGTGCAACTTGCGTTGGATGCTCATACTCAATTAGGCGTTTTTGTTTGTCATTGGCCGTCCAGAAGAGGGGGAGAAAAAGCACAAACTTATCGTCAGTTTATTGGTGCTAAACTTAAGGGAATAAAGGATAGTTTGGATAAGGTTTATCCAGGTTCTGTTTGGATGGTAATGGGTGATTTGAATGATGAACCATCTGATATTTCGGTGAAAGATAAATTAGGGAGTTCCGGGGATACAGCTTTGGTAAATAGAAATAATCTTTTTTACAATCCTATGGCTGCTCTACAAGATGCTGGAACCGGATCTCATAGTTATAAGAATGATTGGAATATGTTAGATCAAATTTTAATCTCTTCCAAAGGTTTATCCGATAAGAGTCACTTACAGTATATTTGGGGATCTGCTGAAATCTGGAAACCGATTTGGATGCAAAGCACGCATGCGGATCATAAGGGAAATCCATATCCTACTTTTGCCGGGAAAAATTATTTAGGCGGTTTTAGTGATCACTATCCAGTTTGTATTCGAATGGTGCTTCAAAAAGGGAAGAAAATGGGTCAATCCCAATGAGTGTGGGGCTTCGCTGCCTGACGGTCGGTTTTCCATTGACTCCATGCCTGCCTTGCATCCAGAATTTGAGCAGTTCCATTCCAATTACAGGTAACCAACCCTTGATCTTTTCTGGAAAAATCAGTATCAAAAGCTTGTAAATACTTGGAGTTTAAAAGGGTAAGCCCTATTAATGCATACACTTTTGCGACTGGACTTCCGTATCTATACAATTTAACAAACTCCATGTCTGCTTGGGGAACCGTCATCCCAGCACGAACTTGAACAACCTCATTCGGCGGTTGACTAGGATTGGAAAGTCCTACCAAAGATTGACTCGTTAACAATTGTTGAAATGGAACCGGAAGGAGTGGGGGAGAAGACTGACCGGATACGGATAAACATATCCCAATACAGAAAAGGACAAGAGAGCAATATTGGATTGAATTTCTCATGAATCAAATATACACTTCCTGTTTCAAGACTCCAAACAACTTCTAAGTTCTAATTATCCGAAAAGGAAACCTGAGATGGTATGTTTTGGGTTAAGGATAATAGAAAAAAGGACAAATATCATTTGCAAAAAAAACAGAAACCCGTAAGTTTGTTGTGTCAGGGGATGCTGAAAACCTGATATTCACTTAAAAATAGAGTAAGCATAATGTATTTTTAGTTTTACAAATAGTTATGAAAAAATCCTTTTTGTCTTTAGTTGTTGCTACCATGATTGCCCTTGGTTTTACCGGTTGTGCAATTTCTCCAGTAGGTTGGTTGTACACGGATGTAACCACTCCATCTGTTGATTTAGAAGTTGCTTCTGATGTGAATGCCAAAGCAACTAAAGTTGGAAAATCTACCTGTACCAATATCTTAGGTATGGTAATGACAGGAGATTGCGGAATTGATGCTGCAATGCGCTCCGGTGGAATCAATAAAGTTCAATCTGTGGATATGGAAATAATGAACATTTTAGGCATTATCTGCAAAACTTCTACTGTAGTTAGAGGAGAATAACTTGCCACAATTTTAAAAAGGCTATCGGTTACGATAGCTTTTTTATTTTTTGTAGAAAAGGTTTTTGTAATATTGCTTACCTCAACTGAATAACACAACATGAAAAAAACGTTATTAATTCTTCCTTTGATAGTGCTTACGATGGCATTATCTTCTTGTTCTATCACCCTTCCGGTGAACGCTACCTCAAATCAGGTAGGAACTAAAGTAGGAACTTCTAAGGCAAAAACCTGGTTTGGAACTTTCCACTTCAAACAAGATGCCTCAATTAAAACAGCTGCTAAAAACGGGGGTATTACCAAAATTGCTACCGTTGATCTTAAAACTCAAATTTTTCCATTTGGGATTTTAATTAAACATTCTTGCATCGTTACGGGAGATTAATTCCTGTAATTTTTATCCATTCACAGGCTGCCAATAGGGCAGCCTGTTTTATTTAGTAGCTTTATTTATTATCTCCATGAATTTAATTAGTCCTAAGTTTTTAATTGGGCTCTGCCTCATTCTACTGTTGAATTACACTGCCTGTAGAGGTCCTCGTCAACGCGGGAAAAGTGAAAAAGTAGATACTTACTTTAAAGGGCCTGGTGAACTTCTTTTTTTTGTGAATCCGATATCCTTAAAAGGAATCACTTCAAATACTTCGGGAACTTGTGATTTTACCTATGCTTTTAATCAAAAGGATAGTTTATCGGGTACCATCATTTCTAATTTTTCCATCGTTCAAAATTCCTTTATTAGCGGACCTTACAAAGTATTTTGGAATACAGAAAAATTAGATTCAGTAGGTTTAATGTTTGCTGAATTAAAGGGGAATAAATCCCTCACCCGAATTACTGGCCAACTATCGTATCAGCAGTTTAAAAAAATACTTAATTCGGATAGTTTAGTTCTAACCATTCAATCTGGAGAAAAGGTGATAAAATTAGCGCCTACAAAAAAATGGAGTAAACACGGTCCACGACTTCGTCATGCAATTTTAGATGTGGTAGAAATTTCGGTTTCTTCCAAACGATAAACCCAATGGGTGATTTCCCCTAAGTTTAAAGCATAAATTTTATTTTCTGGTTCTGAAGGCAAACGATGCGATGCACTAAAAGTTCTGAGCGCAATTGAATAGGTAGCATTGCCGTTTGCCCAAGATTCTATTGAACTTAAATACATCTTACATTGAGCTGGAGTGGCTTCTGTAATCAAGCATAAATCTAAGCCACTTACCCACATCACCAATTCTTGTAATCCGGCGTTTTGAAAACTCTGTAAAAATCGGTTAATGTTTTCCGATTCTAAATACCCATAATCTTTGGTTCTTAACTCTAATAAGGTAAGTCCGTTTTTTAATAAGGACCAAGGCAGATGTTCTGGCCCTTGTTCACTAATAAGGGTACCGGATAATTCAGGTTTTAGAAAACATTTAACGCGTAATGGAATGCCTTCATTTCGCAAGGGTTGAATGGTCTTAGGGTGAATAACACTTGCCCCAAAACGAGTCATGGTGATGGCCTGATCATAACGTATAACAGGCAATACCTCTGCTTGCTTAGAAAGTCGTGGATCTTCACTCATCACTCCCGGTACATCTTTCCAAACAATTTGTTCCGTTGCACCCAAGGCAGCAGAAAATAAGGCTGCACTATAATCAGAACCTTCTTTACCTAAAGTGGTAGTTTTCCCACTAGCACTCCGACCGATAAATCCTTGGGTAATTACGGAATGGCCTTGCTGCAAAAAGGGAGTTATTGCATTTCGAATTAGATCTTGGGTAGGTTGCCATAATACCTGTGCCTGACGGGATTGATCATCCGTAAGAATTAAATCTCGTGCATCTACCCATTTCCAAGTCGGATTGTTTTTTTCTAACCAAGAAAAAACAAGTTGAGAAGATAATAATTCTCCAAAGGCTACAATTCTATCGTAAATTCTATCCGGAAATTCTCCCAGGAGTAATAGCCCTTCTATAATACTGGATATTTCCTTAAGATAAATTGCAATCCTTTCATGCACAGGTGCCAATGGATCTGGGAATAATTGTTGGGCATGAGATTGATGGAAATGATGAATCTGGTATAATCTTTCCTGGGCTTCTTGCTTTCTCCCCATTTTAGCAGCCAAGGCTAAATCTTCTAACGCCTGGGTCATTTTTCCCATCGCGGAAACTACAATCACCAAAGACTCTGAGGTGTAGGTTTCTATTAAGCGAACCGCTTGTTGTATTGAGGTAGCATCTTTTAAAGAAGCGCCTCCAAACTTCATTACTAATATTGAAGAAGGAGCAAGATTAGGCATGATGTTTCAAATATTCATCAACTCCTTTTCCATCCATATATTTTTCTAACATTCTTCGATCGGTTTTTACCAAATCCACTAAAATTAAACCATCTACCACATTGTTAAAGTCCGGATCTACATTAAAAGCGAGTAGTGTTCCCCCTAATTTTAAATAATGTTTAAGCAGAATAGGTACTTTAAGATTTCGAGTTTCGATTTCAGAAATTAGCTCTTGTACATCATTAAGATTCTGAATGGAAAAGGCATTATAAAATTCAGGATCGGTTGATTTTTTATCTCCCTTAAAATCATTTCGGGGTTTTACTAAATTACCCAAACGGGTATCAATATTATTCTGTTTAAGGAAGGATACCAGTATACTTTGACTCACCGAATGAAAATCATTGGTAATGCTGACAGGTCCAAACAAATAACGATACTGGGGATGTCTTCTCACAAAATGCCCAATTCCCATCCATAATAACATCAACGGCGCATAACTTTTTTGATATTCTTCCCGAACAAAAGAACGACCCATTTCTAACGAAGGACCGAGTTGATCAAATAATTGGGGTTGAATCTTAAATAAAGAAACGGTGTACAGCCCAGATCTACCGAGGTTTTTTAAAATTTCATCACTTTGCCCAATTCTATATCCTCCCACCACTTCCGATTTTTCCTGATTCCAAACAAACAGGTGAAGGTAATAATCATCGTATATATCAATATCTACTGCTTTTCCAGAGCCTTCTCCAGTAGCCCTAAAAGTAACCTCACGTAGTCTTCCAATTTCCCTTAATAATTGAGGCGCTTGTTTTGCCTCAAAAGCGTACACCCGCAATTCCCCTTTATCCACCAATAAACAATCCGGAGGAAGTTGTTGAACCTCATGCTTTAATACTTCACTGGAAATGGGTTGAATAATTTTGTCAGCAATAGGTTTTCTTTGAATTGCACGAATACGCTTTAACCGAACATGCGGTTGAGTGATTTTGTAACCTAATAAATAAGTTTTGGATTGAAGATATTGGGATAAAGCTTTTGAAGATTGAAAATCTTGTATTCGGGCAGGAGGTATGGGTTTGCCAATTCTATAAATAATTTTACGATTTTTCGGATTTACAAACTCTTGAATTAACAATCCAGTTCTCAATCTAGGATGAACCATTCCAGCAATCTGAAAGAACAAACTATTTTCTCCATGAAAATAAATAGGAACAACTGTAGCCCCCGATTTTAAGATCATTCTAGAGATTATTTCATTCCATTCTTTATCGAGAACTTTTCTTTCTTTCAAATTAAAGGAAGAAACTTCACCGGCCGGAAACATTCCTATTAAGCCCCCTGCCTTTAAATAATTTATAGCATTCCGAATAGCGGCAAGGTTATATTGAACAGCATTCTTTCCTTCAAAAGGATCTACCATTAATAAACGTGAGTGAATTTCCGGAATTCTTTCTAATAGATAATTTCCAAAGATTCGATAATCGTCTCTAAAACGAGATAAAATTTGAAACAAAATTAAGGATTCAATACCTCCAAAAGGATGATTGCAAACCACTACGATCGGACCTTGAATCGCTTTTATTTTCTCTATTTCTGATTCTGGAAAATCATATTGAACTCCAATAGAATTCAGTACTCGTTCAGAAAACTCCTCTGGTGTAGCAGCCCCCTGACTTTGTTTATACAAATCATTTAACTTTTTAATCCCCAATACCTTTTCAACAACAGGAATAAACAAAGAAAATAACCCAGCAAAAATCGGGGAAGAAATATTTTCCTTCAGGTCAATGAGAACTGGGGGCGTTGGGTTAGGGGTCAATTTTTTATCTAAGGGGCGAATCTAGGCAATCCTGAGCATACAACAATCCTTTTGGGGATGTCTGTGACTCCATTAGGTTCAAAAATACTTCATTCTTTATTAACCTAAAAATAAACTTGAATCCAAATTGGTTAATTACCTTTGTATCCATGATTTCATTGTTTACGGCAATTGCTTCAATTTTAACTATCGCCCTCGTGGTGTTGAGTAGTTTTTTATTGCCTAAAGAAACTTTGGAAGAAATGGATCACCCCCTGCGATAATTCCCATTTCCTGATTTCTAATTTGTAATTTTGGAGGTGGAATTTTCGCTCCAATCTGAATACTTACCTGCAGGGGATCAACCCGAAGCCATAAAACAATTGACAGAAGGCATTCTGGCAGGAGATCAACATCAAACTTTATTAGGCGTTACCGGCTCTGGAAAAACCTTCACCATAGCCAACGTAATTCAGGCTAGCGCAAGACCTACTTTGGTCATGAGCCATAACAAAACCTTAGCAGCCCAACTCTATGGGGAACTCAAACATTTTTTTCCAGAAAATAAAGTCGAGTTTTTTATCTCCTATTATGACTATTATCAACCCGAAGCCTATATCTCAAGTACCAATACTTACATAGAAAAAGATTTATCCATTAATCAGGAAATTGAAAAGTTAAGATTAAAAGCCACCGCTGCTTTATTATCCGGCAGAAGAGATATTATCGTGGTTGCCTCGGTTTCCTGTATTTATGGAATAGGAAAACCAGAAGATTATGCCGCTCGTATCTTTCACACTTTTGAAGGAATGATCATTGGCCGAAATACCTTTTTATATCAACTCGTTGAATTATTCTATAGCCGAACCGAAGCAAAGTTTGAAAGAGGAAATTTTAGAGTTAAAGGAGATACGGTAGAAATATATCCGGCAAGTGAAGATCATGGGGTACGTTACATTTTTTTTGGGGATGAATTGGAAAGTATTCAGGTCTTCGAAATTGATTCCGGAAAAAAAATAGATCGGTGCAAAGAATTTACCCTGTATCCGGCTAACTTATTTATTACCTCCAGGCAAGTATTGAATAATTCCTTGGTAAATATTCAGGATGAAATGATGCGGCAAGTGGTTTATTTTTCCGAACAAGGAATGGGGTTGGAAGCCAAAAGAATTCAGGAAAGAACTGAGTTTGATATGGAAATGATGCGGGAACTCGGGTATTGTTCTGGAATCGAAAATTATTCCCGCTGGCTAACCGAAAGAACTCCGGGAAGTCGTCCCTATTGTTTGATTGACTATTTTCCAGATGATTTTTTATTGGTGGTGGATGAAAGCCACGTTACACTTCCTCAAATTCGAGGAATGTTTGGAGGGGATCGATCTAGAAAACTTTCTCTCATTGAAAACGGATTCCGACTGCCTTCCGCTTTGGATAATCGTCCCTTAAAGTTTGATGAATTTGAAGGGCTAATCAATCAAGTGATTTATGTTTCGGCAACGCCTGAGGAATACGAATTAGAAAAGTCTGAAGGGATTATTGTGGAACAAGTAGTAAGACCTACGGGTTTGTTAGACCCAGAAGTACAAATACGACCTTGTTATAACCAGATAGATGATTTGTTGGAGGAAATTGATTTTTGTATTAAGCGAGATCAACGGATTTTAGTCACCACTTTAACCAAGCGAATGGCGGAGGAATTAGCCGGCTATTTGGCAGATTTAAAGATAAAAGCCAGATACATTCACTCTGATGTAGATGCTTTAGAACGTGTTGAAATTTTAAGAGATTTACGGTTAGGGAAGTTTGATGTGTTGATTGGAATTAACTTATTGCGTGAAGGACTGGATTTACCTGAAGTCGCCTTGGTGGCAATATTAGATGCAGACAAAGAAGGATTTCTGAGATCTGCACGTTCTTTAATCCAAACTGCGGGAAGAGCAGCTAGAAATTCTGAAGGAAGAGTGCTTTTATATGCAGATAAGATTACGAAATCTATGCAGGAATTAATCCATGAAACCGAACGAAGACGTGCAAAACAAATTCGGTATAATGAAGCACATGGTATCACCCCAACTACAGTTTCTAAAACCCGAGAAAATATCTTAAACAGAACGCAAATTAAAATTAATGAAGGACCCGTGTATTATGCTGATTCCGAAGATCTTCCGCTGGTCGCTGATCCGGTTCTGCAATACATGAACTTGGATCAACTGAAAAAAGCAGGGCAGGAAGCCAAACGAAAAATGGAAAAAGCTGCCCGTGAAATGGATTTTCCAGCAGCCGCCAAGTTCAGAGATGAAATGTTTGCGATTGAAACTCAAATAGAAAAACATTCTAATTCCCAAACTACCCAAGGTTAATGTAATATTGTATGATGAGATTCCTGTATAAGGTTATTTTTCTGGTAGTAAGTTTAAACGTTATCCTGGTGGATGCACAATTGGATAAGTTTCAGTTTCATTTAGGCGGCTCGTATGAGTTTATCTCGATAACGGGTAATGGGCTTTCCTATTATCCCCCTTATCTGACCATATCGGGTGGTGCACATTATGGATTATGGCATTCTAATGATCAAATCGCTTTGAGTTTGAACCCCAATGCACAAATTGGATTAAGTTATAACAGTTTTACGGGTATGTCCTTTTTAGGACAACTTCCTTGTTTTGTGATGCTTAGAGCTGGAGCGGCATGCACTCCATTTAATGAACAAAAATTTGGCGCTGGGATAGGAGGTGGATTTAATTTTAGCTACCTAAATGAAAAATATGCTGCAGTGATTAATAACTCTATTTATGGAGTTGAAACCAGCTTTATTACGCCTTCCGTTGCAGCCCAATTAACCTTCCAAAATCAGGTTAGGGTGTTATCCCTAAGATTTCATAGTTCCATTTATCCTTATTCAGCAGGATTTGTGGCTCCTTTAAATCCTCTTAAATTTAATTATTTGGGGTATGGGTTAGGTTTGTTATATAATTTTTAAGGATTTCCCCTTTCGGGGTTAAAAACTTTTATAATTTTCCCGGGAATTAAAATAGATGAAAATAATTGTACCCATGGCGGGGATGGGCAAACGCCTTAGACCTCACACCCTAACTACTCCTAAGCCTTTATTGCCGATTGCAGGCAAACCAATAGTGCAAAGATTGGTTGAAGATATTGTGGCTATTTACAAAGGCCAAGTAGATGAAATCGCTTATATCGTTGGTGATTTTGGAAAGGAAGCTGAAAATCACCTCTTGGCAGTAGCTGAAAAGTTAGGTGCAAATGGCACCATTTATTATCAAGAAGAAGCGTTGGGAACAGCCCATGCTATTCATTGCGCAGGAAATAGTGTTTCAGGGGAAGTAATTGTTGCCTTTGCTGATACTTTGTTTCGGGCAGATTTTCAACTTGACCCCACAGCTGATGGCGTAATTTGGGTGAAAACAGTTGAAAATCCCAAACAATTTGGAGTAGTTACCCTTACTCCCGAAGGACATATTAATGCCTTTGTAGAAAAACCTACGGAGTTTGTGTCTGACCTTGCCATCATTGGAATTTATTATTTTAAGAATGGGGATGAATTGATGCAGGAGATTCAATATTTACTCGATAATGATATTCGGGATAAAGGAGAATTTCAATTGACCAACGCCTTGGAAAATATGAAGAATAAAGGCCGGCGTTTTGTAGCCGGAAAAGTGGACGATTGGATGGATTGTGGCAATAAAGAAAATGTTTTGGCTACCAACACCAAAATATTGGATTATTTAGCCAATGATAGCACAGATTTGTACTTACCCGATAATGCAAGATTTCAGAATGCCTGGATTATTGAACCCTCCTTTATTGGAGAAGGGGTAAGCATTGAAAATTGTATTGTAGGCCCTCATGTTTCGATTGGAAAAGGCAGTCAACTTAAAAATGTGATTGTTAAAGAATCAATCCTTCGGGAATATTCCCAAGTAGAAAATGCGGTGATAGAAAATAGTATTTTAGGAAACCATAGCCAGTTTAAGGGCAAAGCCCTTACGCTCAATTTGGGCGATTACACAGAAGCCTAAACTGAATGCCAATCGGAGAAATTAGCTTGGATGGGCTTGAGTTTAAAGCCTATCATGGATGTTATGCTGCAGAACGGGAATTTGGAAATTTATTTACCGTATCGGTTAAGCTAAAATTTGAGGCAAGTCTGCCTGGACAATCAGATCGCTTGGAAGATACTTTGGATTATGCGAAAGTCTATTCCATTGTTAAAGAACAAATGGAAATTCCTTCACATTTGTTAGAGCATGTCACCACTCGAATCATTGAGCAATTATGGAAGCACTTTCCTCAAGTGCTTTGGGTAGGGGTAGAGGTAAAAAAACATTCCCCTCCTTTAGGTGGAATAGTGGCTTATACTGCTTTTAAATTGGAACAATCTGCACCTGATTCAAACTAGAGATATTGTAACCCTATACATTTGGCAATTTGTCAACTGTATTGTTTTGGTGGAAGGTTGACTTGTGAAGGGGTCCCATTTTGGTTCACAACGTTACGAAAGTTTATCAATTTCTCGTTTCGCGATTTGCGAAATGAGAAAACTATAGTACCGTTGCAGGATTGAGTGATTTTTTTTACAGCAACGAGAATTACTCGTATACGATTTCTAAGTTTTTAATAATGGTTCAACCGCAGTTTTCAAGCTGTTTTGCGTAACCTATTGTAAACGTTTATTTAATCCCCTTTTTTAATCTTTTCCTGTGTCTTAAATTAGTATTTAATTATAATTTAATATAAAGATAATTAGTATTATTTTATAAAAGTATACTGATTTTATTCTTATCTCTCCAAAAAAAAGACCTCCCAATACGGAAGGTCTTTTTAATAAATGCAAAGGGGTAATTACTCTAAATTTATTTTGATAGGATATTCCTTATTTTCCGTATCCCGTACGGTAAGAATATAAATTCCTTTAGCTAAACTAGGATCTAAAGAGACTGGCAATTCATGAATACCGATTAAATTTTCTTTGAAAATCACTTTGCCTCTTAAATCCGTAAGAACCATTTCTTCAGCATCCTGAGTTAGCTTAACCGTAAACTTACCCGTGGAAGGATTAGGAAATACCTGAATCCAATCTGGAATTACTGGTGCATCCTGATGAACGGTGGATACGGTATAATTTACTTGCAGGGTATCATTACCACATCCATTGGAGGCAATTAAGGTGATCACATAATTTCCATTGGAAGCGTATATATGACTAACGGGTGAGCCTGATACCGGAGGAGAACCATCTCCAAAATTCCAAGTTAATACAGAAGCATTCGACGACTGATTAAAACACTGCACCTGATTAGAACCATTCGGCACTGCCTGGAAAGATGCGGTGGGCAAAGCATTCACAGCTACCACACTTCTTACATTTAATCCACTTCGGTTACAGCCATTTCCGGATATGTCGGTGATGGTATAAGTGGTTTGCGCTATCGGGAATTCAGTGAACACATAAGGAGAAGAGGGGATCCCTGCGTTAGTCTGAGAATTAGTTCCATCTGTGTAGGTAAGGCTAAAAGGGGCAGATCCAGCAAAAGTTGCAGTCAGTTGTGCTGCACTGCCTGCACAAACCACATTAGGTCCAGAAAGTAATACATTCGGAATAGGAGATAAGTTTACAGTTAAAGTTCCGCTTCCAGTTCCGCCCGAACACTGAGCATCATTTACATTTACGATACTATAAACCGTAGGATTAAACACGGGGGTTACATTGAATATATAAGGGCTGGTAAGAATGTTATTTACGGTTACTGGAGTGGATCCACTTAGATAAGTTAATCTCCAAGGGGAAGTGCCAGTGAAACTAAAACTCAAGGCGGTTCTGCCCCCATTACAAATGGATATAGTATTGTTACCTGACAATGAAGCGGTAGGCAAGGCAACTACATTTACAGCAACCGGAGTGTTCACAGTACCTGCCCCACATTGAGCATTAGTAAGGGTGTTCAAGGAGTAGGTGGTAGAAGTAAGGGGCGTAACTGTAATGGTTGTATCAGGACCTGTTAAACCTGTAAAGCTGAATAATGGACCACCATTCGCTAAATTAACATTATAAGGACCACCACCTGTAAAACGAATACTTAAGGAAATCGGACTTCCCGCACAGATTGAATTAACACCTGATAAAGCAGCAGTAGGAGGGGTTCCTGTATTGATAATTGCAGCTCCATTCACCACTATTGGACAACCGGTTATCGTATTGGTTCCAGATACTAATGAATAAGTAGTAATGCCCGTAGGGGTAACTGAGAAAGTATAAGGAGGTGTACCTGTAATTCCAGTTAGGGTAGTAGAGGTTGTGCCATTCGTATAGGTAAAATCATAAGCATCAACTCCAGAAAATGTGACTGTTAAATTTGCAGGCGAACCTAAACAAACAGAAGCATTTCCACTAATCGTTGCATTATCTGGAGGAACCACTTGTACGTCTGCAAATGACGCATTCGTATTTCCTGCTCCACAGCTATTGGAAACATTGGCCAGGGTATAAGTGGTCGAAGAAGATGGGGAAACGGAAATAGTATAAGAGTTTACAAATATTCCAGTGACCGTTGTGGTTGTGGTTCCATCACTCCAATCGAAATCCCATGGGGTAAGCCCTGAATTTAAAATAACCGTAAGGGTTGCTGAACTTCCGCCGCAAATGCTTTGACTTCCCGATAAGGTTGCATCCGGTGGATTGTTTAACAATACATTCAAGGATGCGCCTAAACTTGTTGCCTGACAATTAACATCATTGGCAGATGAAATTCTATAAGTATTATTAACCACAGGTGTTACGGTAATTACATAAGGGCTGGAGGTTATTCCTGTTACCGAGACAGGGGTAAACCCATCAGAATAATTAAGATCCCAGTTAGGTGCACCTGTTAAAGTAACCGTCAGATTCACCGGAGTGCTACTACAATTAAAGGCTGGCCCAGATAAGGTAACTACAGGTCGAGCGTTTACCGTTACTTGTGCTGTCCCTAATGGAGTTCCAGCACCGCATAAATTACTGACGGCTGAAATTCCATAAGTAGTTTGTATGGAAGGCGTAACGTTGATGATATATGGATTTTGAGTTGTTGCAAAAACCGAAACAGGGGTAGTACCATTTGTCCAGGTTAGATTCCAAGGACTTAATCCAGATAAACTAACAGATAACTGAGCAGTTTGACCGGTACAAATAGCTTGTGTACCCGATAGGGTAGCACTAGGTGGTCCAATAACAACTACTTGGGCAAATCCAGCAGTAAGACCAGTGGCACAATTATCATTCATTGCACTCAAGGTATAAGTTCGGCTGGTAGCTGGGGTGATACTAACGGTTAATGGAGAGGAAGTAATCCCAGTTCGAGTTACGGGAGTGGTGCCATCTGTATAAGTAATATTCCATGGAGCTCGACCATTCAACGTGAAATTTAAAAACCCAGAACTACCGGAACATATCGTTTGATTGCCTGATATCGTTGCACTTGGTGCTGGAAAATTTCGAACTATACTGGTACCTGTCAAAACAGTTTGCGTACATCCATTCGAGGTAATCGAAACAGGACTATAGGTAGTTGAACCCGTAGGGGTAACGCTTAATAAGTAAGGATTGCTAGTGATTCCAGTTAGGGTCGTATTGCTTGTTCCGTTGGAATAGGTAAATGTCCAAGGAGATGTACCTGTCAATGGCACGGTTAAAGTGGCTGAAGTACCTGAACAAATGGTCTGACTACCACTAAAAGTTGTAGAAGGGGTTGGTAAAACGGTAACCACTCCAGTTCCTCTGAATAGCCCATTTCCACAGGAATTAGACACTGAAGATATGGAATAAGTATAGGTGTTTACATTGGCTGGAGTGATGGATAATAAATAAGGAGAATTGGTGATACCTGTAACGGTAGCAGCAGTAGTTCCATCCGTATAAGTTAAACTAAAAGGAGCGGTGCCGGTTAAGTTAACGGTTAAAGTTGCAGCATTTCCTTGGCAAATGGTTTGACTTCCACTTAAACGAGCCATCGTATCTACTCGCATGATTACAGCATCTATACCCATATTATAGCCAAAATCACTATAACCCTCAAAACCTACTCTTACACCCGATTGACCTGCATAAGCAGTCAGGGGAACAATAAATTGTCTCCAACCTGGAACGGAGTAAGTAGAATTATACCTACTGGCACTTACTATAGATGGACTCCAGGTGCTTCCCCCATTTGTAGAAACTTTAACTGCCAGTGAATCAAAAAAACTTGATCCTAAGTTATCCTGAGAAAAATAAAACTCTAGAACTGGATTACAAACAGAAGAAAAATCAAAACAAGGGGTAATCAACCTACTATTGGTACCATTCGGAAAAGTATAACTTTCAAATAGAGCCATACCCGTTCCGAACACAGGAGCTAAGGCAGGATTAGACATAGAGCCCGATAATACAGTCCAGTTTCCACTGCCACTCATTTGCACCACTTGATAGGTAGGATTGGGTACAGCAGAAAACCTTACCGTATCCGGTAGTGTAGTTTGGCGACTAATGGTTCTGGCGGTGGGAGGAATAGAATCATTGAAACTGTTCCCATCTCCGGTTACCAATGCTTTGGCATTAAACACATAAACCCCATTAGCACTCATGTTATAAGTAGTACTAAATGTTACATTCTGGGTTCCGTTGGTAGCTAAGGTTCCTGTGCTTAAAATTACGGGAGTAAATACCTGGGCATTGGGCCCAGATACTGAACAAGTTACTGTAGTTGGATTAGTAGCAAAATTTATAGTATTACTTCCAAAATTAGTTACCTGAACGGTAACGTTAGTAGCACTACCACCGCAACCAAAAGAAGCAGGAGAAACAAGGCTGGACACGGACATATCAATGGCAGCAGGAGGAAGAATATTTAAGTTATAATCTTCCGTTTCCCCATAATACACAGAAATGCAGGCATCACTAGAACCAAAGGCATAAAATGCATCCGTTCTGATTCGCATTCTTACATTACCTGAAACTGCTCCCAAGGGAATTGTAATATTGCCTGAATGGGTAAATTGTGGCCCGGTGGATAAGTAAACAGCCTCTGTATTGTCAAATTGATTGTTACCGTTGAAATCTATCCATATTCCTATTTCCTGAGAAATACCCCCTCCCACTACAATATTAAAAGGATAAACCTGACCTTTTAAAACATTCCTGATAGGGGAAGTATACAGCGAATATCCACTGAATGTGTTTCCACATCCCGTATTATTGGTAGTCACACTGGCAAAACTAACTGCATCAATCGTTGTATAAATAAAGGAACAATCACTTACCGGAGTTGAAGAAGTGGAACATTGGGCATCGGCTTTTTTCAATGCAATGCCCCCGAATAAAGCCAAAAATAAGGCTAATTGTGTTACCTGACAAAGGGTATGGCGTAACGTAAATAGTTTCATAGGATAGAAAAAGAATCTTCCGTAATAGATATGATTTCACACAAGGATACAAACTAAAGTAACAACTATTCAAATTAATAGTAATTTTAAACGTCATTTTTTAATCGTGAACTGTCTTTATTTATGCGCCGTTTGTCTTTTCTTTTATTAATATTTTTCGTATTACATATACCAATTATTCTTAAGAGTCAGATTTCCTTCCAACCTATTCCATCCCCAAAGGCAGGAGAAATGTTGTATGCTAAGCATGTTTTTTTTAGGTGGAATGGGCTTTCAACCCCTTCAGTTTATACCTTAAAATTAAAAGTCTCTACGGGCTTCAGACTTGAAAACAAAACCACCATTCCTGCTTTTATCTGGAATGAATACCTTGATTTTGGAGATACTGTTTATTGGGAAGTATGGGCAAAACCTACCACCTCCAAAACGGCTAAGGATTCTTTGATTTATTCTTCCTGGTTTGGAATACGAGCGCTTCCTAAATCAGTTTCCAATAAATTTCGATTAAATGTAAAAATCCCAGATTCCACTGGAAAAGAAATTATCTTAACCGATATGCAAGGATTGGGATTTGATAAAAAAGGTAATATTATTTGGTTTTTAGACCGAGGCCCGGCTTCCCAACAGGTACAGGTAACCCGAATCATGGATTTACGACTTAATCCAGATGGTGCTATAACTTATTCTTCCATTCGCATCACTGGAGGAAAGTTGCTGAGAATAACCCTACAAAATGATACTATTTTTTCCTACCCTAATAACAAGACCCCAATTCTAAAAGGGCTTACTTTCCATCATAACGTCACCCCATTATCGAATGGAGACTACTTGGCTATTGCCAATGCTTTTGATGGGGAAGAGATGAATGTAAAACCAGGTCAATATCGAAAGGCAACCCAATTCGTGATTCGAATAAATAATACAGGTAAGGTTATTTGGGTTTGGCAAACAGATGCCTGGTTAAAAGAAATTGATAATGATTGTTATGGACATTTAAACTCGGCAGATTATGATCCGATTGCGCAAGAGGTTTATGTCAGTATGAAAGATCTAAATCGTATCGTTCGAATTGATTATAGAACCGGAGAAGTAATCGGAGAAGTGAATGGGAATGATCCCCATGGACCTTTCGGTGGAGGGAAGGCAGCTATTGCTAGAGAAAGAAACCCTATTCTCAGAGAGGCGCAAAATTTGCAAATGCGTAAACCAGATTTAACCCAACAACAATCTTTCTCAAAAGAAGAATTAATGAAAAATCCAGTATCTAATTTTTCGGGTCAACACTCTATGATCTTTTCCCCTAAGGATACTACCTTGATTATGCTCAATAATAATATTGATGATCCTTTTAAAAGACCCACTTCGGTCATGAAAATAAAAATCCCCAAGGGAAAACAAGAAAAACCGGATATCATTTGGAATAAAGAAATTCGATATGAGGATTTGGCACCCACGGTTAGTAATGGACAAGGGGCGGTTCAAATCACCAGTTCCGGAAATGTTTTTTGTTACATGGGCGCAGTAAATCGAATGTTCGAATTAGATTCCAAACAAAAAACCAAATGGATGGCCTTAAGTGAATTATATGATTCCACAACGAATCAATGGCAATCCTTACATGGGTATAAGTCGTATATGGCTTCCTCCTTATTTCCAGTGGGATTAGTTCCTGAAATCATAAATTTATCCTCCGGAAACAAAGTGTTCAGAATATCTCAAATAGGATCTGATTCTACAAAAGTATTGGTGTCGGAAGTAGATAAAAAAGGGAAAGTGACCAGTCAACAAGAATTAAGTTTATCCCCAGGAACTACCAAGGATATCCCGGTAAAAAACAATGTATCTTCTTTTACTATTTGTCAGCTTTGGGGAGATAACCCTTGCGAAATCATAAAGGTTGAAAAATAAACGAATATTTATTTTATATTCTGTTTCCTTTTTACGAAAGGTAAACAAATTTATAGTTATTGTGATAATATCTTTATTTATTATCACAGGATGTTTTAAACCCCGAAAAGCGGAAGCGCCCGTTCAACAAGTAGCTGCAGGTTGGATCGCACCTTTGGAATATGGACAATTAATTCAAAATTTTAAACAATCGCTTGAAATGAAAAATGTTCAAAATTATTTGCGATGTTTGTCTACTAATGAATATAGATTTATTCCCGCTGGAAGAATTCAATCGGGCTTCCCCTTAATTTGGAATCAATGGTCCTTAAATGATGAAAAGGAATACTTTCAAAATATGGTTACAGGTTTAGATATTAATCGTTCTCCTGTATTAAATGTTACACCTACTGCCGTTCAATTTTTAGGTACGGATTCAATTCGATATGTGGCTACGTATTCATTAAAAATAACCTTTCAAGATAGCTTAAAACCCAATGAATATAAGGGTCAAACGGAATGGATCTTAAAATTGTCCCCAAAT
>RFSG01000049.1 GCA_009924095.1 Sphingobacteriia bacterium | reverse complement strand
AGGAATTCATATTTTTTCCGATTGCAATTGCAACGGAAAGGAATAAACCTGCGGAAGATAAATAAAAATATCGGTCGGCGGTCATGGCTTCGGACAAGGGTACAATTTTAATGACCATAACCATTGCAGCTCCATACCAGATCCAACCCATTAATAATTCGGGATATTTATTTCTGAATTTAATTACTGCATACGTAATTGCTGCCAAAATAATTGGGGAGGCGTAAAAATACCAGGGTAAAGCTTCTCCGGCGCCTTTCACCGGATAGGGATAAAAGGCAGATAAATAAAAAGGGAATAATCCTTTATATAAATACCAGGTAAGACTATATAAAGCCACAATTATATTATCGAACATAGAATAACCCACATCTTCCCGGATAGCGCCTACTGATTTTTGGGCTAATAAGGCAACAATTCCCATGCTTAATCCTGCAACGAGAAAAGGTGTTTTTTCTTTCCAGTTAATCGTTTTAATATCTTTGTTTACTAATAAATCCCTTGCAATTAACATTGCCGGGAATACGATTCCCATCCCTTTAGATAATATAGAAGCAACAAACCAAAGAAAGGTTAAAGCGTAATTGGAGTATGTAGGTTTATCTTTATATTTTTCCCAGTTCCAGATTGCCAATAAAAAGAAAAAGGTATAGAGTACATCTTTTCGTTCGGATATCCAGGTAACGGATTCTACATGGAGTGGGTGAAATCCGAATGCAGCTGCGGCAATCCAAGCGGTGTATTTATTTTGGGAATAATGAAATGCTAATATTCCAATGAGATAAACGCAGGCTAAATGCCAGGCAATATTTACGGCATGAAAGGCTTTAGGATTTAGTCCAAATAGGGCATGATCAATTCCCAACGAAATAACCGTAAGTGGATGGTAATTACCCCATAAATAAGAAGAAAATATTTCTGGTAATTGGGACAATCCAAAATTTCTAACCAGGGGATTATTATAAACATATATATCATCGTCCCAAGCTACGAATCCATTTTGGAGGGAGGGCCAGAAAAATAGTAGTGTGAGTATAGTAATTGATAATACTCCTACCTGCCAGGAGAGGATTTTACGATTTGATTTAATATGTTGGGAGGATTTACCCATTTTTCAACCCCTAAGGTAAGGAGTTGTGATAAGGGATTCACCAAGGTTTTCCACGCGATTGTAGGGATTGTTGTGCGGGCACAAATCCTTGTCGGGCGGAGAGGCGTAATAAAGAATCAGCGCGCACGGTATCTCCAGCGAGACCATGCGTAATACCTAAGTTAAATAAAGCATTTACGTTATTAGGTTCAAATTTTAGGGCTTCTGTAAAAGAACTAATAGCGGCATTCCAATTCCCTTTCATGCCATAGGCATTGCCCAAGTTATTATACACTTTGCTATCATGAGGTTCGAGTTTTTGCGCATTTTCCAGATAATAAATAGCGCTATCAATTTGATTATTTTGTCCTAAAAGTTTACCTGCATTCAACCAAGCTTTAGGTGATTTAGGATCTAGGCGTATCGAATTTTGAAAATCAGAGAGTGCTTCTTCGGTTCGACCTTGTTCGGTTAACCATAATCCACGGTTATTATAGGCAAAGGGTACTTTATTCGGATTTCCCTCAATCATATCACTCATTAAAGTATAGGAGTTTTTCCAAACTTTACATCTTTGATTAACCGCCCAAGCATATCCGGAAATAAATATTAAGAGTATAATTCCAGTAATTATTTTTAAGGAAGGAATTTGAAGGAATTTCCAAAATAAAAATCCTGCCCCTACACAAAAGCCTATGGATGCCACATAAAAATATCGGTCATAAGTAACTGCACCTACAGTGGTTAGAACTTTAATAAATAAAAATATTCCAACCATATAAATTAACCAAGCAAAAACATAAAATTTCCATTTTTTCCAGAATCCATATATCACTGACCCAATCATAAATACCGCCAATACTGGGCTAAGCATATAAAATAAGGGTAAAGGTTCATGATTAAAAGGATAGGCATAAAATGCATTTAATGGCCAAGGAAATATCATTTTAATGGGATACCAAACAAATGAATAAATGGCAATTAATACAGTATCTATTCCAGTAAAACTATGTGAAGTATCTCCGGTATCATGGGTTTGTCCTCCTTGGGTATCTACGCCATATAATAATAGCCAGCCAAAAAATAACGACAATATTCCTAAGGGAATTTTCTCCAGAATTAATTTTACTGAAATAGGTTTATTATTTAAATAATCTATACCTAATAATAATGCAGGATAAATTACGGCTGTAGGCTTAGAAAGGCATGCCGCCAACATCCACAGGGTATTTATTAAAATAAATTGGGGTTTATTTTCGGATGGATTTTGAGCCCAATGACACATTCCACCCAAAATAAAAAAAGTAAACAACACATCTTTTCTTTCCGAGATCCAGGCAACACTTTCAACGTGTTGAGGATGTAATCCAAATAAAATTCCGGCGATAAACCCTACCCCTAATTTACCTGATAAACGATAGCTTAATATTCCACATAAAACAGCATTAACGGCATGAATAAGGATATTGGTAAAAATAATTGGAAATGCATCTTTTCCCATAAACCAATAATTAATGGCAAAAGATAAAATAGTAAACGGAGTATATAATAAGTAGTAAGGTGAAGAGAACATGGCAAATACAGATTGCCAGGAAGGATTTTTTAATAAAGGATTATCAATTACATAAGTATCATCATCCCAATTGGTAAAACCATTTTTAAGGGCAGCGGAATAACCTATAAAAGTAATCAGCAGAATAGCTATCCAAATCCATAGGGGGGAAGGAGAGAAAGAAGTTGCTTTGGATTTAGGTTTGGAATTTTTCATCCTATTGTGCACCGGGAACGCCAGCCAATAAATATAAAACCGCCATTCTTACTGCAACTCCATTTTCTACTTGTTCAAGGATTAAAGCTTGTGGGGAATCCGCTAATTCAGAAGTAATTTCAACTCCTCTGTTAATAGGGCCGGGATGAAGAATGGGAATAATTTTATGTTGCTTTTCCAATCGTTCACGGGTAAGGCTATATTGAAGGGTGTATTCCCGTAAACTGGGGTAGTACGCCATTTCTTGTCGTTCCGATTGGATTCTCAGCATAATTACAGCATCACACCATGCTAAGGTATTATCCAAAGAATAAGAAACGGAAACGCCCAAACTTTCCATAAAAGGAGGGATTAAAGTTTTGGGTCCGCAAACCTGAACTTGGGCTCCTAATTTGGTGAAGGCAAAAATATCCGATAAGGCTACGCGGCTATGGCGAATATCCCCCACGATGGCAATTTTTTTATCTTGTAAACTACCCCATAAGCGCATCAGTGTAAAACTATCGAGCAGGGCTTGGGTAGGATGTTCATGCGTTCCATCTCCAGCATTAATGATATTGGCTTGAATATGATTACTGAGATAAATTGCAGCGCCAGGGTCGGGGTGACGAAGCACAATCATATCCACCTTCATTGCGATCAGGTTGTTCACCGTATCTAATAAGGTTTCGCCTTTACTTACACTGGAGGAATCGGCAGAGAAATTAAGGATATCGGCAGATAATCTTCTTTCGGCAAGTTCAAAGGAAAATCGGGTACGTGTAGAGCTTTCGAAGAATAAATTAACCACCGTAAGGTCCCTAAGGGTAGGGACTTTTCGAATAGGTCCTTGTTGAATTTTTAGGAAGTTGTCGGTGGTTTGAAAAATCAATAAAATATCCTCGAGGGGTAAGTGTTGAATACCTAACAAATGGGGATGGTTTAATTGACCTTTCATTTAGGAGATTTTTTTTCTATTCTGACGGAATCCTTTTCACTTTGTTCAGCCCATTCCACTCTCACTTTTTCTTGATCGAGGGTGTCGATGCTAAAGCCACAGAAATCAGGCTGAATGGGCAATTCTCTTTTATGTCTTCTTTCTACCAATACTAAAAGTCGCACTTCTTGTGGTCGTCCAAATACCAGAAGGGCATCCATGGCTGCCCGGATGGTTCTTCCCGTATATAGAACATCATCGGCTAGTATCACCCGTTTTTTTTCGATTGGGTTGCATTTGCGATTAAGGGATGTTCATGTCGGCGGAAATCATCTCTGAAAAACGTAACATCTAATTGTCCGGAAGGTAATTGGCAATTGGGATACATTTCTTGCAGAAGTCCAACTATTCTTTGGGCAAAAAATACACCTCGGGGTTGAATCCCTAATAACACAGTATCTTGAAAATCTCCATAGGTTTCCCGCAGTTCAGAGCAAAGTCGTCTTAGGGTTAAGGCTAAGGGATATTGTTCTAATAATTCTCTTTGTTGAATCATAGGGTGATACCTCCCAAATGACACAAGGTAGAAAATTCTTCAGGACTCAGGGGCATTACTGATAATCTGCTTTGTCGGATCAATCCAATTTGGGATAAAGCTGGAATGGATTTAATGGTTTCCAGGGTTACTGGATTTTTAAGAGGTTTAAAAGGGGCAATATCCACACACACCCAATCTCCTTCGGTAGCAGTAGGGTCAGGGTAAGCTTCTTTTACAATTTTAGCAATACCCACAATTTTTTTATCCGATACCGAATGATAAAACAAAACGAAGTCTTTGTTTTTCATGGATCGAAGATGAATTCGGGCTTGATAATTCCTTACGCCCGTCCATTGGGTTTTACCGTCTTTAACGAGGTCAGCCCAGCTATAGGCTTCCGGTTCTTGTTTAACTAACCAATATTGAGGGTTCATGGGAGGATTATGCTTCAAAAATAGCCAATTGACTTGACTTAAGCAGAAGGAACCTTTAGAAGTTTTGAGTTAGGGTAGATTTGGGTAAACGGGGAAGGATATGTATTTTTGCGCCTCCTATGTTTAAAATACTTCAGGTTCGTCATGGAATTTGGTTTTCCGGGTTACTGGTATTACTGGCTTTTTTCAGCCGTATCAGTCGGACTGCCTTAAATGACGGGTTTTTCAGTAAGTTATCGGAGAATGCAGCGCGGAATTCTGTTCCAAGTTCTTTCAAACCAGGAACCTGTTGGGAGAGTGCTAATCCTGAGGCATTACAGGTAGTTTCTATTGATGGCGGAGATTTGGAGGTTTTTGAATCTCCCCAAAATCTATTCGTAAATTATTCAATACCCTTATCCATACAGCTTTTTGTACGTGCTTCAAGAGATTTGCGTAGGTTAATTTTCATGTCTTCAGATGGTTTTGGGATGGCTCCCTAAAATCAGACTTACCTTCGGATCCCGGATTTTCTACCTCCGGATAAAAAAGTAGAATCTTCCTGTTTATTGTTTTAAAAATTTTATGCGGAATAAAAACGTCATTTTAACGCTATTAGTCATCTTAGGGCTAATCTGCGCTTACAACTTATACTACACCTATGAGGTGTTTAGTATTGAAAACGAATTAGATGCCATGACTCCAGAACAACGGAGTGAAAAGTTTAAAGAAGAAGGATTTGCTGAATCCTATAAAACTGCCAGAAAAAATGCAATGTCATTAGGGCTGGATTTAAAAGGGGGGATGTTTGTTACTTTGGAAATTGGGGTAGATGATGTATTACGCGGAATGGCAGATAATACCACTGATACTTTGTTTAACAATGCTATTAATCTTGCTAAACAAAGGAAACAAAATAGTACTGCTACTTTTGTGGACTTATTTGTAAAAGCCATTCGGGAGCTAGATCCTAAGGTGAAGTTGGCTTCCTATTTTACTTCTAAGGAAAACAATATTACCTATAGTACTGCGGATGATGAGGTAATTAAAATTTTAAAAAGTGAATCCGATGCTGCAATTGATAGAACCTTTCAAATTATTCGTACACGTATTGACCAGTTTGGGGTAACTTCTCCCAATATTCAATTACAATCAGGTACAGGAAGGATTTTACTAGAATTGCCGGGTGTAAAAGATGCGGAACGTGTGCGGAACTTATTAAAAAATACAGCTAAGTTAGAGTTCTGGGAAACGGTGCCCATTCAACAATCTGCTCAGTATTTAGATAAGATCAACCAAAGATTAAAAGAATTAAAAGGTCTTGTTGTAGATTCAAGTTTAACCACAGCAGATTCAACTGCCAAGGATAGTTCTATGGCAAAAGCGGATAGTTCCAATAAGGATTTAGATAAAGTATTGGGGAATACAGCTTCAGCTTCTTCTACCAATGCAGGTGATACCGCTGGGATGACCGATGAACAAAAAGCTGAAAAGTTTTTAGCTGAAAATCCATTGTTTAAAGTGTTGAAGTTTGACAACAACATTAAAGCAAATTCACCTGTATTTGGGTTTGCCAATCCATTAGACACACAACAGGTAAATGCTTATTTAAATGATCCTGAGATTCGGTCTATTTTGCCGGATAATTACAAATTCCTTTGGACTGCAAAGCCTGAAAATGGTTCTCAGTTTTTAGCCTTGGTAATTGTAAAAAACACCAGTGATGGGATGGCACCTTTAGATGGGGGAGCAATTGAAAGGGCAAGACCAGATTTTGATGAAAATCGTCGTCCAAGTGTCTCTATGTCCATGAACACAGAAGGTGCTCAGATTTGGAAGAAGATGACAGAATCTAATGTTGGCAATTCAATCGCCATCGTGTTGGATAATTTGGTGCATAGTTATCCTACGGTAAACAATGTAATCGCAACAGGTCAATCTCAAATTACTGGAAACTTCACGAATGAAGAGTCAGAGGATTTAGCCAATTTATTAAAAGCGGGTAAACTTCCAGCTCCCGCTCGTATTGAAGGGGAAGAGATTGTGGGGCCTACCTTAGGGGAAAGTAATGTTAACCAAGGGTTACTATCCTTTATATTAGGATTTTTTGGGGTTATCACTTTTATGGTACTTTATTATCGCCAATCCGGTATTATTGCTAATGTTGCCTTACTCATAAATTTATTTTTTCTGTTAGGGGTTTCAGCCGCCTTCAATATCGTATTGACTTTGCCTGGAATGGCAGCAATAGTGTTAACGATGGGGATGGCAGTAGATGCGAATGTATTAATCTTTGAACGTGTTAGAGAGGAGTTATTATTGGGCAGAACTTTAAAGGCGGCAATCGCTTCAGGGTTTAAAAATGCCTTTTCTTCTATTATGGACTCCAACATCACAACCTTCTTGACCGGAGTGGTATTGTTTGCATTTGGTATTGGACCGATAAAAGGTTTTGCGGTAGGGTTGATGATTGGAATTATTACTTCCTTAATTGCCGCATTATTTGTTACCCGGTTAATACTTGAATACATGATTGAGCGCGGTTATGTTAATATTGCCTTTGGTACCCAAGCGAGCACTAAATTTTTCAATAAAATAGACCTTAAAATGGTGGCAAGGCGTAAGTACTTTTATTATTTTTCAGGAGCACTTACGATTATGAGCATTGTTTGTATTGTTGCTTTTGGATTTAAGCTTGGGGTTGATTTTAAAGGAGGAAGACAATACATTGTTGAATTCAATAAGGAAACCAATGTGGAACAAATCCGGGAGGATTTAGCCGTTGTATTTAAATCTGCACCCATCATTAAAACCATTGGTAATGCCAATCAATTAATGATTACGACTAGTTACAAGATTGAAGATACCAATGCTTCTGACGAAGCGCTTCAACTGTTGGTTGCTTCCTTGAATAAGAATTACGGTACAACCGTTGATGACGTAATTCGAACGTCTACTGTAGGGCCAACTGTAGCCAGTGATATTACCCGAAGTGCGATGAACTCGGTAATATTTGCTTTATTAATTATATTCCTGTATGTGTTAATGAGGTTTAGAAGATGGCAGTTTAGTTTAGGTGCTTTAGCCTCTTTAGCGCATGATGTGATCATAATGTTAGGAATCTATTCTTTATTCGGGTATTTGGATGTTTTGCCATTTTCTTTAGAAATAGATCAATCCTTTATTGCTGCGGTGTTAACTGTAATTGGCTATTCGGTAAATGATACCGTAATTGTATATGATAGGGTAAGGGAAGATTTACATGAAATTAAAAGCAAGGGTTACCGATATATATTTGATTTAGCGATGAACCAAACTTTGAGTCGTACGACCATTACTTCTTTAACCACAATCCTAAGTGCCTTGATTTTATTGATATTTGGGGGTGAAGTAATTCGTGGGTTTATGTTTGCGATGTTGATTGGAATTACTTTTGGTACTTATTCCTCGGTGTTTATTGCATCTGCTTTAACTTATGATTTACTGCATAAGGATAAAGTTCCAGATGGATTAGATCGTCAATAAATTTGTTTATGATTTTTGAAAAAGGGAGTGGCAACACTCCCTTATTTTTTTTAGTAGCTTTATTTACAAAGTTCCTTTAACAGTTGCTGGGCTTCAGTGGAAGCATGGAGGAATTTCCAGTCTTCACAAGCTTTATGGGAATCGCCCGCCAAAAATAAGGCAGCGCCTCGATGCATTCGGAACCCAATATCCTGGGGATATTTATGTATTAACACAGTGAATTCCTTTGCAGCGGTAGCGTAATCTCCAGTAAAAAAGCTAAGGTGGGCTTGGTTAAAATGAGTTCTTAAGGAAAGGCTATCTTGACTTAACGCTTTAGAATAGAATTCAGCAGCAGTGGACAGATTTTTTTGTTGAAGCTGAACTAATGCAGATAAAACCCAAGCAGAGGAATAGTTGGGGGATTGTTGAAGTAATTCATTTACTTCTTTTTCTGCAGCAGGAATATTGGATTGTGCATATAAAGTCAGTGCTTTGTTAAATTTAGCGGAGGTATGTTTGGGGTTTAAGGATAAGGTAGTAGTATAGTCTTTTTCTGCACCGATAAAATCACCTTGAATGAGTTTAACATTTGCACGATTATAAAATAGGGTAGGCCATTCAGGTCGGAGTTGAAGTGCAGAAAGGAAATCAGACATCGCGCCACTAAAATTCTTTTGGTGATAACGAGCAATGCCCCTATTGTTAAGGGCTTCCGCAAAATAAGGGTGAATTCTTAAGGCTTGAGAAAAGTGTTCTTCTGCAATTTCCCAATGTTGGTCTTTTAAGGATTTATTACCTGAATTAAAATGCGGTAAAGCTCTATCAGGAATGGATTGGGCGTTAAGGGTAAATAGGGAAATTAGACTAAATAAGTACAAGCCTGAAATTGTACGAAAGAAATCCATTATTGACATAGCTGATTAATCCATTTAAGCGCTTCTTTTTTTCCTTGTATAGATGCGATTTTCCAATCACGACAAGCATCGTCAAGATAATTGAGTTGATAATATAAAGCTGCTCTATTGTACCAGGCTTCGGTTTGATTCATATCTAATTTTATTACTTGGGAATAATCTGCAATGGCTGCTAGCACTTGTTCCTTTTCGGCGTGGGCTCTTGCCCTAAGTAAATAAGCAGCGATAAATTCTTCCCTATTTTGAATTGCTTGACCGAAATCAGAAATTGCTCCATCGGAGTTTTCCATTTTCATTTTTACAACTCCTCGAAAAAAATAGAGATCAGCATTTTCAGGTTCAAGTCGGACTGCTTGGTCTAGATCTTTGAGGGCATTTCTATAATCCAGTAACATACTTTTGGCCTTACCCAAATAGAGGTAACCGACAGCCTGCATAGGATTTATTTTTAGGTAATTCTGGAAATCTTCAATTGCTTCCTCATACCGTTTCATTTTAATTCTTACTGCTCCTCGTTTGAGGTAAAGCGTGTCATTATAAGGATCGGCGGTAATGGCTTGTGTATATTCCCGATCTGCATTTACATACATTTTCTTGGATTCAAATTCAATGGCAGATTTGATTTGATGTTCCGAAGATTGCGCAGAAAGGGAAGAAATCCATCCGGCAAAAAATAAGTGTAATACAAAAAACTGGAAATTTTTTCTCACCGAATCAAGGTAACCGTTCCTCGTTTGAAAAGGGGATAACCATTATAGCCTGTCCCTTCAGCCGTAAAAATATAAACACCTTCCTGGCAAGCTGCACCTTCGTTCGTACCATCCCAATGTGTTGTTTTATCAACCGATTCATAAATTAAATTTCCCCATCGGTCAAAGATAAGGAGACGATAAGTGTCAAGGAAATAATGGCTCAGGGTGAAAAAATCATTTATGCCATCTCCATTCGGAGTGAAGGCGTTAGCGGCTTGAAGATAAGGCCTGTATTCCACACATTGTTCGTTGGACCAACTGGTCTTCCCGCATAAGGAACCGGTATCTACCACACCAATGGCTCGGTAACAAAAACGAGGTTGATTTCTATAGATATCTTCATCTTCAAATTGTCGGGTAGTATTATCTCCTCCATACAAAAAGCGATAATTTTTATAACTGTTAGGCGCAGTCCATAGCTGATACCGTTCCACCCCAGAAGGCCAGCCGGTATAAGAAGTCCAATCCACCATTACAGAATATTCTTTTTCAGTTGCAGTTAACAGGATCGTACATGCGGTATCGGCTGAAAGGGCAATATTGTAACAAGCATCATAAGTTCCTACTTTGTAACAATACCGATGATTGTCAACAGAAGTTTTTTCATCTTCATATCGTTGAATACCCCCACCCACCAAGGAGTCAAGGATTGAATAGGAAGATTCTGTATCCCAGGTTCTTCTAAAAATATAATATCCTTGAACATCTAAAGAAGCATTTAGCTTCCAATTTACTTCCACGCCTTTATCCCCATCTAACACAGAAACTCTGCATAATAAAGGGGGTTCAGGTATACTATCCTGATGAATCACAATAGGCGAATATCCAGAATAAACGGTACATCCTGTTACAGGATCAACTGTTTGTACTCTAAAATTTCCATTAAATCTGCAATTCAAATATTGGTCAAAAGTATCGGTGATACTTCCCCGAACCTGAAACAAAACGCCACTATCGGCTTCCAAACTATATACAGGGGCTGCCCAAACGAGATAAGGATTCCATCGAATCCAGGAGTTAACGGAGGTAATAAGACCTGCATCACATAAAATGGATTGAGCCTCATTCCCAGGGTTACTTTCTTGATTTCCCGGACATTCACGGGTTGCACTTAAACGATAAGAATACCTTTGCGTATAAGCTTGGGATGCATTATTATCCACGTAAGTGTTGATGGCAGGATTTAAAATTGAATCATACAAGATCCACCCTGTACCTGCATTTCTATAGATAAAGGTGGATTGATATCCTTCCGGAGTAGGAGTTGGATTTATCCAAGTAAGCGTAATTTGATTCGGCCCTGTGATACTAACACATCTAATTTCCGGAGGACCAATCGGAGGGCCTTGTAGAATTTTAATATATAAAGTATCTGTTGCATTTAAAGGGAATGGACATGCCGTATTGTCTTGCACATATACTGGCAATTCATAAATGCCTGCAGCTTGTGTGCAATTGGGAGTCCAACAGATTTGAGAGGCTAAGGGAGTTGGTCCTGAATCATTGTTAGATACTGCAAACGGGGATGGCATACTACCGGCACCCAATAAATCTCCTCCATAAGTAACCGTTAAACTATCTCCTGGGTTGTCATCCGTCAATAAAAAAGTGTAACAACTTTGACTACCCGCGGTAAAAACTAAAGTATCTCCAACTACGCCTGGTCCTTGTGGTCGAACAATTTTAGGAGGATAAGCGATAAATCCAAAATCAATTTTAAAAGCTGCATTATTGCAATTGGTGCTATTGTTAGTAGGTGACCAAACCCCCGTGGTTGTTGGGAAATCGGACTGACCTCCGCAACCTCCACAAACCGCATGATACACGATTCCTTTTCGGTCAAATCTACTTGTTCCTCCATCTACGTGGTCAGCACTTAAATTACCTCCAATATAGCTGGCATAGGATAAACTAGCCATATCTCTATCAAAAACAGTTAGATAGAAATCACTACCATCCGTATTCGATTGAAAGGCATTGGGGGTAACGGGTAATCCTATCGTGCTTCCATTGCCTAAAAGTCCTCCCCATCCTGCAAAATAAATATACCCACACTGATCCACTAAGAAGGCAGTAGGGGATACATTCGGTAAATTATTGCCTGTTCCAAAAGTACTGGACCAAACAAATGAAGAGAGTGCTGGATCTAATCTACAAATAAACTGCCCTCCTCCTGGAATGGAATACAAGGTGTTGGCTACAGGGAAAGTTCCTCCTGCGGTTTGCCCACAAACGAATATATTTCCCAAAACATCTCTTTGTATAAAATAGCTTTGATCATAATTCGCTGTGCCTAAAAAAGTACCTGCAAGCATTGTGTTTCCTGCGGTATTGAGTTCTACTACAAATCCATCAGCTTGTCCTCCTTGAAACGTTTGAAAAACTGCTGGGGCACGAGTAGGGAAGTTTGCACTAGTGGTACCTCCACTTAAATAGACCTCCCCGGCAGGAGTAATCGCTAAGGCATACGCTGCATCTTCTCCGCTACCCCCAAGATAAGTACACCAAGTTAAGGTAGATAAATTGTTGTTGAGCTTAAAGGCACAAGCATCTAAGGTTCCTCCCGAAAAGATAGTTTGATAAGCTCCGTTAGTAACAGGAAAATTAGCACTCTGGGTGCAGGAAGCTACGTAAACATTTCCGGCTGCATCTGCCTGAATTTCTCCTCTGAAATCATCGGCGTATTGATAATGTAAAGGATGGGTGGAGGGAAAAACAAAGGGACCAGTGTTATTAATTCCATCATGCCCACTACCTCCCACAAAGGTGGAAGACAACAATTGATTACCCGTTAAATTTAGTTTTGCCACCACAATATCAAACTGCCCATTATGGGTAATATCAAAAGCTCCTGGGGTAACCGGAAAGTCAGCAGCACCAGTGGTTCCTAAGATTAACAGTTCATTATTATCATTCACAAACAAACTATGGGGATAATCTCCTCCGAATCCACCCAAATAAGTTGCGTACAAAAGGGTATTACCGGTGGTTGAGTATTTTAAAATCCCCATGTCACAATTATTGACGGGCATATTCCCTGTTGGAGGAGGACCGCTGGCAAAATTAACCTGATAGGCACCTGGCGTTACCGGAAACCCTAAGGCATAAACAGTTCCTCCTGAATACAAATTTCCAGCGGTATCATAAGTGGCCGTGAATCCCCAATTATCAGCCGTAGAACCAGAAAAGGTAGAAAACACAACTGTAGGGTCAATTACCAACGCATATTGGGAATCATACCCCTCTGGAAAATCATAACTAATTATATTATTACTTAATTTATAATTACAGGGGATTAATCGCTTTTGGTTTTGTACCACCTGCCAGGCAATTGGTTTTCCCTCTTTTAAGTTTTGAGTGGAGGAGTGGATGATTAAATTTCCTTCTTGGATGGATAATGAATCGGCTCCTTCAATTTGATACTGAATCTGGTGTGGATCAACCCCAGGTTCAAGTTCAAAATCATATTTTAATCCAGTTGCATCACTATGAACAATCCAACGAACGCCAGGATATAGAGAATCATAAACAACTTTACAATATCCTTTTACATTACTTGCCCAATGAGCAGGGTCATTTCCAATAAAATAATTATGATATTGAGGTAAGGTGTCGTAGGATAAGATGCGAGGATGCAAGTCACCTATAAACTTCATTTTAATCGAATGGTGGTTTAACCAGGAAGAAACTTCAACTGCTGGTTCTTTAGATGGGGGATGATTATAGTAATATCGGTGGATTTTTTTTAGGTCTTCACCCTTGTATAAAGAATAAGTAATTCCAGTAGCGGTAAGAAACAATGCACCATCCGGAACTTCAGCACGAAAGGTAACTTCAGCAGGCCATTGATTGCTATTTTCAAAAAACTGAAATCCTTTAATATTAGAAGATTGAGCAAATCCTCCAACAAAAGATAAGTTGAAAAGACTAGCCCAGATTAAAAAGAAGGGATATTTCTGCCAATCGCAGTTCTTCATCTCGGTAAATTAACCATTCCTTCTTCTAAAATCAATTTGTCCCTTAACGGATTAACATGATTGTACCATTTTTATGGATGGACTGCCCTTCGTGCCCAGTTGCTTCTACTTTAAATACATAGATTCCTTCGGGACAGGCTTTGCTTCCATTCATTCCATCCCATCCTGCATCTGGGGAAACAGAAGAAAAAACCAATTCCCCTAAGCGGTTCCATATTTGCAATTGAAAGGTTTTTATGGCTAAGTGAGGAAGAAAAAAATAATCATTAATGCCATCTCCATTCGGAGTAAAAGCATTGGGGAATTGCCAAGTTGGATCCGGATAATGACAGGATTCATTTGATAAAACATACGAACCACAGGCACCTAGGTTAGCATTGGCGATTACTCGGAAACAATATAATTCCTGACTACTATTCACCTTATTAAAAGCATACCTTCTATCTTGTTCTACCGGCTGGGAAAATAATAAATCACTGGTTCCTCCTGCATTGGGCAGGGGAGAAACATACACATCATACGTATTCACCCCTCCTTTGATTTGTGCAGGAGTCCAGGAGAGTTGAAACGATTTATCTTGGGGTTGGGCATCTAACCAAACCGAACAAATGGGATCAGAAAGCCCTAATATTTTTTTACAGGGATTTTCCCATCCTACTTGATAACATACTGAACCCAAGTCAGGATCAACACTTAAATCCTGATATCCATTTATGGCATCCCCGCTTACTTGAATCTTTTGAAAAGAATTTTCTCCCGGTAATCTTCGTAAAATAGCTGGTGTAAAATTTTGATCGGGGATGGATTCTGAAGTGCCAGGAAAAATAACAATACCTGAATCATCGGGTAAAACAGAGACTCTGCAATTTTGCTGGGTATCTGGAGGTGGGAGGTAGAGACGAAATGTCTCAGAAGGAACATATCGAGAAATACAACCCGTGATCGGATCTTGGGTTTGAATCTGAACGGCGCCCTCATAATCACACTCCACAAAATCATAAGGAGGGGTGGTAAGATTATCTATGATCTTTGTGCCTTGAGGGAATTGATACAAGGAATACAAAGGATCTGCCCAACCAGTCCACAAAGGCCAAGTAATATTAGCTTTTACCAAGGATTGAAGAAAAGAAGAAGTTTTAGGAAGAAGGACAGGTTCCGAAGGTGCTCCTTTACTCCCTGTGGGACAATCAAACCGAGTTTCAATTCGGAAGGAAGGTTGTCCAGAAGATAAGGGTAATGCGCCTGTCCAAGTATGAAGGGTGCTATCTGAAATTAACGATAGTACACTATCTTGAGGACCCAAGATAGCCCAGGCAGAAAACGCCGGGATAAGTCCATTAGATAACCAGGTTAGGGTAATCTGAGCAGGATTATCCCATGATAAACATCTAAGGGTTGGAGAGACAATAGGGGGTGGAACAACTCGGTAATTCAAGGTGTCCCGAATGAAATTGGGTGCTGGGCATTTGTTATTATCATTTGCTGCGATGTATAATTTTCCAGTGTTTCCGGTCAACTCACAATTGGGTTCCCAACAGATTTCTCCTTGAATCTGCCCATATCCAGATCCTGATAAAACTGCGGGAGCACCTGGCAAATTGCCAAACATATCCCCCTCAGCACTAAATACTATAAAGTCGTTAACATTATCATTGTATTGAAATTGTAAACAGTTTTTTTGTCCTGCATAAAATAGAACCTCATTATCAGAATTAACTGGAGCAACCACATTTCCTAAAACAGGAGCAATGTTTACATTGCAGTTTAGAACGTTGATTTGAAAATCTCTTCGAACTTCACTTAAAAATATTTGATTTCGAGATTCTCTAACCGCGATAGATAAGCAGTATTGCCCTAGTTGAGTAGGAAGCGTGGTTATTTTTCCACTGTCGGATTGAAGCGTTAAGGCAGCTGGTGCACCTAAGACTTGCGTTTCAGAAAATCCTGGTGCCCAGTTCACTGTTGCAAAGGGAGGGGGAAAGGGTTGGGGAATAGGGTCTCCGGGTCCTCCTCCAGCATAAGGAGAAACTAAGGAGTACTGTAAAGAATCACCATCTACATCTGTTGCACTCTGAAAAAAAGTAAAGGGTCTGCCTAGACATAAAACCAGTTGAGGGGGTTGTACAAACGTAGGGGAGGAGTTGGATACCGGTGTACCCGAAATATGTGCCGTTAGGGTGGTTCCGGTGTTTCCCGGATTTAGCAGATTAACCAAGGTTGAATTCCGACAACACCGCATCCAAACTAAATCATAGCCAGCATTTAAGGCAAACAACTCCAATCTACCCGTATAAACTGATACTTCATAACAAATGCCTTGCGGCAATGCAGAACAGGTATCGTCAACAACCGCAGATAAAGGGGAGGAATTGGAAAAATAAATGGTGATGGAGTCGCTTACTTTTTGATCGTCGGATCGAAAAGCATAAATCGTAACCAAGGTGTCAAAATTTGCATTTTGTGGGTTGCTGCAATCTCTAAATAATTTTAAAGAAATATCATACGCATGTTTACCGGTTGGGGTTGGACCAATATACCGATAGGTTAATTCTCCACCGGCTAAGTGCGTGGCCTTTAAGGAAAAAGGAATTGTTATTGCCAGTAAGGCTAGGAGACGAAGGAGATAAATGATTGGTTTTTTGTTCAATGACAGTACTCCAGAACTTCGGTAAAACGCTCGGGTTTCCTTAAAATTACACAAGCTTGAGGAAAGATGGGTAGAGAAATTTATTATTTCTGCAATTAATTGTCCTTTCTAAGAACGACATAAGCAATGTACCTTTGAGGATGATGCGATGGAATTTTTTGCCTGTACCAGAATCTGCGGAATTGGAACAGCTCTCTTCTGAATTAAATAACCCTCCAGCTCTTTTCGTAACCCTATTGTGGCAAAGGGGAATTCGTTCTCTGGAAGACGCTAAGGTTTTTTTATATCCCGACGAAAAATTATTAGAAGACCCTTGGACACTGAAAGATATGCCTCTGGCTGTAGAAAGGTTGTCCAAGGCTTTACAGCAAAAAGAAAAAATATGGTTGTTGGGAGATTATGATGTAGATGGAACTACTGCTGCAACTTTAACCTATTTGGCATTGCAATCCTTAGGTGGTAATTGTGAGATTCATATTCCTGATCGGTATACAGAAGGATACGGAGTTTCGATGCAAGGAATAGATCGAGGAGTGGCTTGGGGAGCTAACGTAATGATAACACTGGATTGTGGAATCCGCTCGGAAATACCTTTAAGATATGCAGCTTTAAAAGGGTTAGAAGTGATTGTTTGTGATCATCATATTCCCGGAACATCTTTGCCCCCAGCGTATGCTATTCTAGATCCTCGTCAAGAAGATTGTTCCTATAAAAACCCTCATTTAACTGGATGTGGTGTGGCATTTAAATTATTATGGGCTTTGTATGAACACCTCGGAGAAGATCCTAAAAAGTTGTTGGAATATATAGATTTGTTGGCACTTAGCATCAGTTGTGATTTAGTTGAGGTAACCGGAGAGAACCGATATTTATTAGCCGAAGGATTAAAAAAAATCAATCAAAATCCTTTACCCGGAATTAAAGCTTTGTTAAATCTACATACTTGGGAGCAGCCGATTGAAACTAATGATTTGTTGTTTTTTTTAGGTCCACGGATCAATGCTGCCGGAAGAATTAGTCATGGTAAATATGCCGTTGAAATTCTTCAAGGACAAGCCCTTAATTTATCAGAATTGGTAGTTCAATTAAATGAAGATAATGCTGCCCGAAAATTGTTAGATGAACAACAAACGCAATCTGCCTTAGCCAAAATAAATTCAGATCCGGCAGAAAAGGAGAGAATGACGACAGTGTTATGGGATAAGGATTGGGTAAAAGGAGTGTTAGGGATTTCTGCCTCCAGATTAATTGAACAATATTATAGGCCTACTATTTTGTTGGCACCCTCAGGAGAACATTGGACTGGATCAGCCCGAAGTGTTGCCGGTTTTGATTTATTTGAAGCCTTATCAGCCTGTGAAAATGATTTACTTCAATTTGGAGGACATAAATTTGCAGCAGGTTTAACGCTACGGGAAGATCAATTGGAAAACTTCAAAGTTAATTTTGAGGCTATTGTTCGAAAACAATTAACTACTGAATCGTATGATCCTGAATTAGCAATTGATGCGGTTGTTTCGTTGGCTATGCTGAGTGAAGGTCAGATCAAACAATTAAAATTTTTAGCCCCACATGGTCCCGGAAATTTACAACCTGTTTTTGCTGCCAAGTATATTACAGCCACTCAAGTTAAAATCCTGAAAGAAAAACATATTAAATTCATTGCGATGCAGGGAGAAACTAAAATCGAAGCGATTGGATTTGGGATGGCAGCGTATGCCGAACTGCTGCATATGCCCGTAGATATTGCCTTTCATGCCAATATTCAAGTATATCGGGGGCAATCGAAACGTCAGCTGCAATTAAAAGATATTCGCCCTTCACAATAATTTTACACAAGCTTTTTTGTACCTTCAACAGATATGCTCCGAGCGGAACATCTAATTAAAAAATATAAAGAGAGAACAGTAGTCAACGATGTGAGCGTTGAAGTTCGACAAGGAGAAATCGTAGGCTTACTCGGCCCTAATGGTGCTGGAAAAACCACTACCTTTTACATGGTCGTTGGATTAATAAGACCGTTATCCGGAGCGATTTTTTTAGATGACCAAGATATTACCCGCTTCCCCATGTATAGAAGAGCTCAACTTGGGATTGGGTATTTAGCACAAGAAGCCTCGGTCTTTCGAAAATTATCCGTAGAAGATAATCTGTTATCTATCTTAGAAATGGTAAGTCCTTTAAGCCGAAAAGAACAGAGGGAAAAGGCAGAAAGTCTATTGGAAGAATTTTCATTAACCCATGTGAGAAAGAATATGGGCAATGTACTTTCAGGAGGGGAACGCCGACGAACGGAAATCGCAAGAGCCTTAGCGGTAGATCCTAAATTTATTCTGTTAGATGAGCCCTTTGCTGGAGTTGACCCTATTGCAGTAGAAGAAATTCAAACCATCGTAGCCAAATTAGTGGAAAGAAATATCGGCGTGTTAATCACAGATCATAACGTACATGAAACTTTAAACATTACCAATCGAGCTTATCTCTTATTTGAAGGGGCGATTTTGAAAGCTGGAACCGCAGAAGAACTTGCCGCAGATGAAAAAGTACGAAAGGTTTATTTGGGAGAAAATTTTCAGTTAAAGCGATGATAGATACTGGGCTCAGAGCCTGGTTGGGATTGCGCCTTCCCAGGATTAAGCGAATACAGCAAACTCCAATGCTGCCCCAAGAAGAATGGTTTCATGCGTTAGTGAAAAAAGCAATTCCTACGGACTGGGGCAAACACTATCATTATGCTGAACTCAAAGATATTGCTCAGTTTCAATCCCGAGTACCCGTTCAAGATTATGAAGCTTTTTTTCCTTGGATTGAATCCATTTTAAAGGGAAATAAAAATGTGGTTTGGCCAGGTACCGTGAATTGGTTTGCTAAATCATCTGGCACTACCAATGATAGAAGTAAGTTTCTGCCAATTACCCCAGAAGCCTTAGCCGACAACCATTTTCGGGCAGGTAGGGATATGTTGGCGATCTATTATCATCATCATCCCGAAAGTAAATTAAGTCTGGGAAAAAATCTGGTGATTGGAGGTAGCCATGAGGTAAATAGATTGAATGTACATTCTCAAGCAGGAGATTTAAGTGCTGTATTAATTGAAAATATGCCGGCTTTGTATGCTTATTTTCAAACCCCAGGAAAGGCAATTACTTTGTTAGGAAATTGGGAACAAAAGTTAGAAGCCATCACACGGATTACCCGTAATCAAAGGATCACTGGCATGACAGGCGTGCCCACTTGGTTGTTGGTGTTGATTGATCGAATATTTAAAGAGCAGGGAATCACTTCCGGAAATTTATTAGAAGTTTGGCCCGATTTGGAAGTCTTTTTTCATGGAGCGGTTCGTTTTGACCCCTACAGAGAACGGTTCAAAAAATTAATTCCTTCAGATCGGATGTCGTATCTGGAAACTTATAATGCTTCTGAAGGATTTTTTGCGCTTCAAGATGAACCCCATAGTTCTGATTTATTACTGCTCACCGATCATGGTATTTTTTATGAGTTCATCCCACTTACCCAATTAACAGAGGCATTTCCGAAAGCATTAACGGTTGGAGAAGTTAACGTAGGAGAAACGTATGGTTTGGTGATCACTACTAATGCAGGACTTTGGAGATATCAAGTTGGGGATACGGTAACGATTGCTTCTACCCAGCCTTTACGAATTCGGGTCGCCGGCCGTACCCAACATTTTATCAATGCCTTCGGTGAAGAATTAATGATTGGAAATGCTGAAACTGCAATTACCCATGCCTGTTTACAAACCGGAGCAAATGTTTCGGATTTTACCGCAGGTCCTATCTATTCTACTTCTGAAATAAAAGGAACACATGAATGGATCATTGAGTTTGAAACCCCTCCTCCCGCTTTGGAAGTTTTTACCCAAATTTTAGATGCAGAATTACGCAAATTGAATTCAGATTATGATGCTAAACGATATCATGATTTAGCCATGAGGCTTCCAGTTATACATGGGGTTCCTAAGGGAACCTTTTATCAATGGATGAAAAGTCGGAATCGTTTAGGGGGACAACATAAAGTTCCCCGGTTAAGTAATCATCGTCAATATTTAGAAGATATATTGGCAACGGTATGAAGGCTCCCTTAAATTGGAAACCCGGAATTGATTATTGGAGAGCATTGGGATTGTTGCTACTACTCAAAGTAGGGTACTTGTACGTTCATGGCCCAGTGTTTTTACCAGAATCAGAAACCTGGCTCACCTCTGGAGTTTCAGTATTGAATCCCCCTATTTATGGTTGGTGGATAAAAGGTCTGATGCAAATCTATCCTTCGCCTTATACCATTATCATCGCGCAGATATTATTATTTTCAGCATCATTGGCGGGCTTATTACAGGTACTCTTAAATTCTCGTAAATTATTTTACATCGCAACGGTACTCTTAGCCTTTGATCCCAATAGCGCGGATGCTTGTAATAGTTTATATCCAGGTGCTGTTTATTTATCGTTGTTATTTATCGGATTAGCCATTTTTCATTTATACCTAAGAACGCCTACTCCCTGGGCATTGTTAGGAATGGTAGTCATTTCTACGTTGGTTTTTTTAACCCGATTTCAAGGATTAATCTTACTGATTTTATATGTTTTTTATTTACCCTTTTTTGCAGCGCATCGAAGATATTGGTGGAGGACTTCTTTAATCTTAATCGCAGGTTTTCAATTGATGTTAATTCCAGTTCGTATGTATTATTCTGCACA
>RFSG01000048.1 GCA_009924095.1 Sphingobacteriia bacterium | reverse complement strand
ATCAAATTATTTTTAAAGGGGAATTACATCAAATAGAATTAAGAGAATGGATACAAGGCTTAGATTTATGGATTGGTTTTTCGCTTTCAGAAACCGTATCTATTGCAACGCTGGAAGCAATCTGTTGTGGAATTGAATGCTGGTGTAGTGGATATGATACGATACAAAAATACACCATCGACATTCAATCTTTAGCTCTTGGGGAAATTGCTTATAGAATAATAAATTACAATAGAAATTCCGCGCAGGGAGATGAATTAAGAAAAAAAATGATTGCGGATTTATCTTTTAAAGAATGGGGTGAAAAATGGAGTTCTTTATTAGATAATTCCATTAAAAATTAGATTTAAATCAATAATTAAATCTGGGGTTCGATTTTGGGTAATTTTATTATTTTCTCAACTTTTGTGAGTGGCGCATCTGCCCAAAGGTCTTCAAGTCCATAAAATTCCCGATTATCTTTTAAAAACACATGTGCCACGACATTTACATAATCGAGCAAGACCCATTGTCCGGATTTAAACCCTTCAGTATGCCAGGGTTTTTCCAATAAATGTTTTCGAACGGTATCCTCAATCGAATCAGCAACTGCTTGAACATGGGTATCGGAAGTTCCTGTACAAATCACAAAAAAGTCAGTAACTGCACCTTTACTGTTTCGTAAATCCATTTGAACAATTGATTCTGCTTTTTTATCCTGCATTCCTGCAGCAATTACCTGAGCTAATTTCTCGGCGTCTAATAATGTTTTTTTCCTGGGCATGTGTTATGTTGCGTAAAGTTAACCAATCTTACCGAGTCAGATGCTTAATGCTCCTCTCTTTATGGGTCGCTATCGGGAATTCATACCTTATACTTCCTCCACAAACCAATATGCATTAGAAAAATTAAAGGAAATACCCTTGCCTTTAGAAGGCTCCTTATATTTTACGGAGGATCAACAAGCAGGAAGGGGACAGGCGGGAAACAATTGGTTTTCAGTTCCCAACGAAAGTTTTACCGGATCTTATATTTTGTATCCTCATTTTCTACCTGTAAATGAACTTCATAGGGTCACGCAAGTAGCAGCATTAGCCGTATTCAGATCTCTTGAAGATTTTCATCCTGCAGGAAATCTTCAGATCAAATGGCCTAACGATATCATGATAAATGGTTTAAAAATTTGTGGCATCTTAACAGAAAATCGTTGGTCTGGGGACAAATTGATAGGGATGGTTTGCGGAATTGGGGTAAACCTGAACATCGATTCGTTTCCGAAAGATCTGGAACAACATGTAGTTTCTTTGCATGCGTTAACTGGAAAAAAAACGGAAGTCTCAGATTTTATAGAAATCTTAAGTCTCTATTTAGAACAAGGATATCTGAAACTTAAGGCAACGCAATTTGCTGAGATAGAATCCGATTATTTATCAAAACTTTATCGATACAAAGAATGGGGGATGTACGATCGTGGGAAGGGTCCTGAATTAGCCCGGATTGAAGGAGTTGATTCTACTGGTCGTCTGCTACTTAAATTCGAAACCGGATTGACCGAAGCCTTTAATCTGAAGGAGATCCGATTTATGTAGCTTGTTTGAAGTACGTCTGTAAAGAAAGCGTTTTAGTTAACCAATCCTTCACCTGAGCCAAAGGCACACGGGTTTGCAACATGGTGTCTCTATCGCGGATAGTTACTGCTTCATCCGTCAGTGTATCATAATCAATAGTGATTCCGAAAGGAGTTCCTTTGGCATCCTGACGACGATATCTTCTTCCAACAGCATCTTTCTCATCATAGGTAACCTGAAAGGTAAACTTTAAGTCATTTAAGAGATTTTGAGCGATTTCTGGTAGTCCATCTTTTTTAACTAATGGAAATACTGCCACTTTTACAGGGGCCACTAAGGGATGTAACTTTAATACTGTGCGGGTTTCCTCTGTTCCATTTCCTGATGGAACATTTTCTTCGGTATAAGCATCACACAGATGTGCGAGGAAAAGACGGTCGAGTCCGATGGAGGTTTCCACTACATAAGGCAAATAGGATGCGTTTTCTTCTGGATCAAAATATTGAAGTTTACGTCCTGAGAGTTCCTGATGTTGTTTTAAGTCAAAATCAGTACGAGAGTGAATTCCTTCTAATTCTTTAAAACCGAAAGGAAATTGAAATTGTAGGTCCTCAGCAGCATCAGCGTAATGAGCAAGTTTTTCATGAACATGGGTTCTTATTTTTCCAACGCCAAGGCCAAGGGTTGCATGCCACTTTAATCTTTCCGATTTCCAATAGGCATACCATTGTTGTTGGGTTCCCGGTTTAACGAAGTATTGCATTTCCATTTGTTCAAATTCCCGCATTCGAAAAATGAACTGCCGGGCAATAATTTCATTACGGAAGGCTTTACCTGTTTGAGCAATACCAAAAGGAACCTTCATACGAGAGGATTTTTGCACATTCAAAAAATTGACAAAAATTCCCTGAGCGGTTTCGGGTCTTAAATAAATATCGGTGGATTCTTCAGCGAGAGCGCCAAGTTGGGCCTTAAACATGAGATTAAATTGACGAACTTCAGTCCAATTTCGGGTGCCAGATTCCGGACAGGTAATTCCACATTCTTCTATTAAGGATTTTAAAGCCTCCATGTCATTATTTTCCATTGCAACGGAAAATTTTTCTTGTGTTTCCTGCGCTTTTTTAGCGTCTCGGTTTCCTTTTAAAAATCGTTGATATTCATCAGAATCTACTGACCATCCTTCTTTGGTTGCTTTTTTATCTGTTTCCTTTTGAGATTTTTGTTCTAGTTTTTCGATAAACTCTTCGATTAACACATCTGCACGATATCTTTTCTTAGAATCTTTATTATCAATCAAGGGATCATTAAATGCATCTATATGTCCAGATGCTTTCCAGACTTGCGGATGCATTAATATAGCAGCATCTAATCCAACAATATTATCTTGAAGTCTAACCATAGAAGTCCACCATAACTCTCTAAGGTTATTTTTCATCAAGACTCCCAAAGGTCCATAATCATACACTGCACCTAAACCGTCGTATAATTCTGAGGATTGAAAAATAAAACCGTGTTCTTTGGTATGGGATACGATTTTCTGAAAAACATCAGGGGAAGTAGTCATGATACAAAGATAAGGGTTCAGAAATGCATGTTGTATTCTGATAAGGAATGCTTTTTCCTACCTTTACTGTGTGGGTATCATCAAACGTCAGGGACTAAAAGGCACTTTCGTTTCTTATATTGGGCTTGGAATTGGGTATTTAAATCTTATTCTATTATATCCATTATGTCTAAAGCCTGAACAAATCGGATTAATTACTCAGTTACAACATACCGGAGTTTTGTTTGCGGTGATTTGTCAACTTGGGATGGTAAATGTGGCGGTCCGATATTTTCCGCACTTTAAAAATGAGGAAAAAGCCCATCATGGTTTATTATTTTGGGTCCTATTGGTTCCCACCCTTGGCTTTATATTATTTGTTGCTCTTTATTTAGGCTTCCCCAATTTATTCCTGAATTATTTTCGGGAACAGGCTCCATTATTGGTTGAACAAGCAATTTGGTTAATACCAGTAGCTGGGTTTATGATGTATAGCACCTTGTTAGAGCATTGGGCAAGTTTATACCATAGAATTACAGTACCCAGAATAATTCGGGAGTTGGTATTAAAACTATTGGCCTCGGCTTGTATTGGCTTATATTTTTTCGGGTGGATTTCCTTCCCCCTTTTTTTAGGCTTGTTTGCTTTGAGCTATGGAGCCAATGTGATTTTATTAGTGATTTATCTTGTACAAATAGGTGCTTGGAAATGGTCTATAGATTTAAGTTTTCCGACGTCTGCCTTAATAAAGAACATGGCCTGGTATTCCTTATTTATTATTATTGGGGGATTAGGTTCAGGGATTGTGACCAAAATTGATGGGATTATGATAACGGCAGAAATTGGGTTAGCGGCTGCCGCGACGTATAATATTGCATTATCCATGGCTACAGTAATTGAAATTCCGATGAGAGCGTTACAACAAATCAGCATGCCGATTGTGTCGCAGTTGATTTCCGAAAAAAAATTCTCTGACCTCGAAATATTATATCAAAAAGCATCCATAACGCAGCTTGCTGCAGGTGTTTTGCTTTTTGGAGGGATTTGGATCAATACCGATTTGTTGTTTCGATTAATGCCCAATGGTGAATTATATGCGGGAGGGAAAATGGTGATTTTTTGGATTGGGATGAGTAAACTTTTAGATATGACAACCTCTTTAAATAGTGTGATTGTAAATCATTCCCCATATTATCGTTTTTCATTGGTTACGATGTTATTGTTAGCTGGGATGGCGATTTTAACAAACTTGTGGCTGATCCCAATACTCGGGGTTGAAGGGGCTGCGCTTGCCGCATTATTATCTTTAGGGGTTTATAATGTGTTAATGGTTGGTTTTGTTTGGCTAAAATATAAAATTCAACCTATTACCACAGGTATTCCAAAGGTATTAATATTTGGAGCCGTCGCTTTAGGAGCAAATTCCTTGCTTCCAGAATTAGAAATCTGGATACTAGAGATTATCCTTCGATCATTAGTATTTACTATTCTATTTGGGTCATTAGTACTGATTTTTAAAATTTCACCAGATATTAATCAGGCAATTTTTTCAATTCCGAGTTGGATAAATGAACGGATTCATGGGGTTAGGTTGCGAGATACGGAAAAGTGAGTATTTTTGACCAAAAATTAAGCATGAGAAAACTCTTGGCTATAAGCGGACTATGTTTGTTGCTGGCACACTCACTTCCTGCCCAGAAAGGCTGGAAAGCAGGCTTCACCGTAAGTCCGCTCAACAGTTGGATGCTTAACCAGTCTGATTTAGATACGGTTGAATCTGTTTTTAAATATCAAAGTACTTGGGGAATGCAAGGGGGTTTGGTTGGAGGATATAATCTTTCTCAACGTTTGGGTGTTTGGACAAACATTCTGTATGGTGTTCAAGGACAACGATATACTACTATGCCAAATGGTCTTAATCGAGAAGTGAAAAATAACACGTCTCTTTACTATATCAAGGTTCCATTATTAATCAGATTTTCAACCAAGCCTGTTAGAAAATTTTTGTGGTCGATTTATGCTGGGCCTCAGTTTTCCTATCTTACTAAGGCTAAATTTTTTAATGATGATTATCGCTTTCTTCCTGATAATCCAAGTGTAAAATATCCTGATACCCGTGATTTATATAACGAATTTCATTATAGCATGGTGGGAGGTATTGGCAGTGATATTCGATTAACCCGAGAGTTATATTTGAATTTAAACGTAAGGGTAGAGTATAGTTTAAATGATACTGAAAAAAAGAGTGCTCAGTATTATGAAAAAGAGCTTAATCGATTGATTGTAAAAAACTACTACCCCAATAAAAGGCCTATTACCCGAACCTTTGTATATGGGTTGAATGTTGGGTTTACGTATCATTTTTTGAAACGTTAACAGCATGGCGGCTCACCGCTTGCTCTTGGTATACACCGGAGGAACTATTGGTATGATTCAGCCTCCTGGACAAGCCTATTGGGTTCCATTTAATTTCAATGTAATCAGGGAACAATTACCAGAGTTATCCCGGTTTAGTTGTGAAATTGATTGGTTTGCACCTGGTCCTCCCTTAGATTCCTCGGATTTAGATCCCCAACATTGGATTGAATTGGCCCAAATCATATCGAACAGATATACTCAATACGATAGTTTTGTCATCTTGCATGGTACTGACACCATGGCATTTACTGCTTCTGCCTTATCGTTTTTATTAAGCGGAATACAAAAACCCGTAATCCTCACCGGATCCCAATTACCCATTGGAGAAATCAGGAACGATGCCAGAGAGAATCTTGTAACTGCAATTGAAATTGCTTCAACTTGTCCGTGGCCACTCCGGGAAGTATGTATTTACTTTGATTATAGATTAATCAGAGGTAATCGAGCACATAAAAAAAGTGTACAGCAATTTGATGCGTTTGAATCCTCAAATTTTCCAGTTCTGGCAGAAGCAGGTACAAGAATAAACTGGTTTAAAGATTATTTTTTAGCAGAGAACACCATTTCTGAATTTAAGCCATTTTTCGAAATGACTACTCAAATAGCGGTGTTGAAATTTTTTCCCGGAATCCGTCAAGATTATATTCAGCAAGTATTAACTATTCCAGGTTTGCAAGGAGTAATACTTGAATCATTTGGAGCTGGTAATTTACCTATCCGAACCTGGTTGTTTGATGAATTATCCAAAGCTATCCAAAATGGAATTCTTGTGTTAAATATTACCCAATGCGAGGAAGGGCAAATTGAACCTGGGAAATATGCAACCAGCAAAACTTTGCAAGAAATTGGGGTGATTAGTGGAGGAGATATGACCTTTGAAGCTGCTACTACCAAGCTCATGTATATATGCGCAAAAACCACAGAGTATTCAGAAAGAAAAAACTTTCTTTTAAAGAACTTATGTGGAGAAATTACCATTGAACGATAAACTTCTTTTTGACGAAAAGGTAATATGTCAATTCTACTTTTTTTATATGGCTTTTTTATTTTAACAGCCTTCCGATACGGGAGTAAGTTAACTGAAAAACTTAGTGTTTTGTTTTGGGGATTAGGAATAGGGATCCCGATGATGTTATTGGCTCCTGGAGTATATTTAAATTGGGAATGGGTATTTGTGATTTATGGCATTCTGTTTTTTATATTATTAATCTATCAATTTTGGTTTGTTCTTGTTAAAAAATTCTACCCTGCAAAAGTAGGGTTGGTAATTCATCTGCTTATCTTTGCCGGATTAGCATTACGATATTGGCTTATTACTAAATAGATAATCTTACCCTTGGAAAAGAACATACAACAAATACAAAAGGCATATGGTAGTGTGCCCATTAAAAAAGAAGACGCATTATTATATCATAGTAAATTCCCAAGCGGAAAAATTGAAGTAGTTTCTACTAAGGCAGTTTCAACACAACGAGACCTGTCATTAGCTTATTCTCCCGGTGTTGCAGAACCTTGTCTGGAAATTGCAGCTGACCCGACAAAAGTATTTGATTATACCATAAAAGGAAATCTGGTAGCAGTATTAACCAACGGAACTGCTGTTTTAGGATTAGGGAATATTGGACCTGAAGCCTCTAAACCTGTAATGGAGGGGAAAGGGGTATTGTTTAAAAAATTTGCTGATATAAATGTTTTCGATTTAGAAATTAACGCCTCTACTCCAGATGAGTTTGTAATGATTGCAAAGTCATTGGAGCCTACATTTGGAGGTATTAATCTGGAAGATATCAAAGCACCCGAATGTTTTGAAATAGAACGGAGGCTTCGGGAAGAAATGAAAATCCCGGTGATGCATGATGATCAGCATGGTACTGCTATAATTTCGAGTGCAGCGTTGATAAATGCCCTCATCTTAGCTGACAAAAAAATTGAAGAAGTTAAGATAGTGATTAGTGGGGCAGGGGCAGCTGCGATATCTTGCACCCGTTTATATTTATCCTTAGGGGCTAAACTAGAAAATGTGGTGATGTTGGATATCAATGGGGTGCTTACCATAGATAGAGAGGATTTAGATGAGACTAGAAAATATTTTGCCACCACCCGAACCGAATTAAAAACTTTAAAAGATGCATTGATTGGTGCTGATGTTTTCGTAGGGCTTTCAGCGGGAAACATCATGAACGCAGATATGGTAAGATCCATGGCAAATGACCCTATTGTTTTTGCGATGGCAAACCCAAATCCAGAAATACCTTATGATGTTGCAGCTGAAGCACGTCCTGATGTTATTGTAGCCACAGGTCGATCCGACTTTCCTAATCAGGTGAATAATGTATTAGGATTCCCTTATATTTTTCGAGGAGCATTGGATGTAAGAGCAACTACTATCAACGAAGAAATGAAAATTGCGGCAGTATATGCATTAGCCTCCCTTGCCAGAGAAAGTGTTCCGGAAGTTGTGAATCTGGCTTATGCTCAAAAAAATTTAAGTTTTGGAAGAGAGTATCTTATCCCTAAACCTTTAGATCCAAGACTTATTTATGTAGTATCCACGGCTGTTGCAAAAGCGGCAATGGATTCCGGAGTAGCGCAAAAAATAATTCCAGATTTACACGTTTATCAGGAACAGTTAAGAATTCGCCTGGGAATGAATGAAGGGGTGTTGCGATCCGTTACTAATAAAGCAAAGAAAGACCCTAAAAGAGTGGTATTTGCAGAAGCAGATACCTATAAAATTCTTAAAGCCGTTGAGATTGTAGTTGCGGAAAAAATTGCAATTCCAATATTGCTGGGAAATCGTAAAAAAATTGAAAGTATAATAGAAGATCATCACCTTGAAATAGGGAATGCCCAGATAATCGATATTCTGGAGCCTGAAATGGAGGAAACTAAACAACGTTACAGTCAAATCCTGTTTGAAAAAAGAAAAAGAAAAGGAATAACCTTACATGAGGCAAATAAACGTATGAGAGACCGCAATTACTTTGGAGCGGTTATGGTTGAAATTGGGGAGGCAGATGCGTTGATTTCAGGATTAACCAAAACCTATCCAACTACCATTCGGCCTGCACTGGAAGTAATTGGAAAGAAGTCGCCAATTGTAGCTGGTATGTATATCATTCAGACAAAAAAAGGTCCCTACTTTTTTGCAGACACTACGATAAATAAAAATCCCGGAGTAGAAGAGTTAGTTGAGATTGCCGCATTAACCATTGATTCAGTTAAACATTTCAATATTGAACCTCGGGTTGCAATGTTATCCTATTCAAATTTTGGAAGCAATTACGATCCAGAAACAGAAGTAATTATTAAAGCAACACAACTACTTCAAGAACGTTTTCCAACATTGGCTATAGATGGGGATATTCAAGCGAATATTGCGTTAAGGCCTGATCTGGTGGAAGAAAATTATCCCTTCAGCCAATTACGAAAAGAAGGCGCCAATACCCTAATATTCCCTAACCTAATGTCTGGAAACATATCCTATAAACTAATGATGGAATTAGCAGGAACAGAAGCCATAGGCCCCATCCTATTGGGGATGAAAAAACCTGTTCATATCCTACAATTAGGAAGTAGTGTGCGCGAAATCATAAATATGGTTGCCATTGCTGTTATGGACGCACAATTCAGCCAGGCAGAAAACAAATAAAATTATTATATAATTTGTTATGATTGCATTCTTAGAAGGTGTTATTGCAGAACTGGATCCAACTTATGTAATCATTAATTGTAATGGTGTAGGTTACCTGGTAAAGATTTCACTTTATACCTACGGCGCATTACGGGAATTGAAAACCGTAAAACTTCATACCCACCTACAAGTCCGTGAAGATGCCCATATTCTATACGGATTTTCTGAAATTCGGGAGCGTAAATTATTTGAACATTTAATCAGTGTTTCAGGTATTGGGGGAAATACCGCTTTAATGGTTTTATCTTCTTTAAGCCCGGAAGAAGTTGCTCATGCTATTGTTACAGCAAATGAAAAACTATTACAAAGTATTAAAGGAATTGGAGGAAAAACTGCGGGTAGGTTAATTTTAGAATTAAAAGATAAAGTCAAATTAGATCAACTTTCCGGAGGAAAATTCTCAGCAGAAAATAGTAGTACAAGTATAGCATTTGCTGGTTTAACCAAACGAGACGAAGCCTTGAGAGCATTAGTAAACCTGGGCTTTCCTAAAGCCACTATGGAGAAAACCTTGGATACAATCTTGAAAAGAGAAGGGGAGGATATCGCTGTAGAGCAATTAATTAAGTTTGCTCTTAAAGGGGGATGATAAGAATATTGAGATTGTATAGATGGTTATCCCATCAATGAATACCATACCTTGTATGCAATAAAATAACCCGTTTCAAGGTAGATAGAAGAGGAGATAAATTTTGTTTTGTCAACTTCAAATTCCCCTTTATTCCCATGGGCATGTTCGTGATTCATACAACAAAAATACCAGTCATCTGTTCTGGAAGGGTGCATCATTGCTTCCCGGTCAATGATAGGAAGTCGTTTATCAGGGTCTACTATTTCTGAAGAATCCTGATTAGCTGATTTGTCTTTTAATAATTCATCCAAATTGGGCTGACCTGCATTTACCCAAGCCGTAAACCAATAAGATCCAATTCTTCGGATGGTAGTTCTCATGCGTCTTTCCACCATACCATTTAATTTGTTGTGATAGGCTTGAGAAAAATCTCTGGAATAAACCTTTGTAAGAACATTGTTGCGATTTTCGAAACCGTATTTTCTGTCCTCTCCAAACTGCTTGGTAAGTTCTTTTTCAAAACTTAATACAGAATCTAAAGCTGTGTGCGATTCTATAACAGTTTGCCAGGCTTCGGCTAAAGGATCGTCCATGTAGAAAGCCTTTCCAACAAAAAAATTATAGGTATCCCCATACAATTCTGGCAAACGACTTTCCCAGAATCCATGAATTCCTTTTTGTCCGCTCATTTGTCCATTATAGTTTTCTGTTGTGTGTAATGGCACATTACTATCGCCTACATAATGTCCAAAATCCGCTGAAATTTTTAATATACGTTTTGGGTCTTTACTTCTGTAGGCATCCGTTAAACGTTGCAACATCACTTGCAAGTGCCAGGGAACGATCCCATATGCATGTAAAGTATCTAAAGTGTATTTTGCAACGGCATCTTTCCACTTTCTTGGAATATTAGGAAAAGGCAACACATCATAGTGGTCAACATCTATATAATGGTTTTCAGCTTCTCCTTCTACCATATATCGCCTGCTATCGGGATCAACTGCATGCTCCGTAATATATTCGATGTGGGTTTTGTAAAAACGCATCATTTCCGGAGGCAAGGTGAAAACTGCCATCCGATTCAGACGTTTATGTGCCCAAAAACCCCAGGCATTAACCGGAATGGAATGAAAAATCAATAGAAATGAAAGCAGAAAAACAAGAGCGCGCATACTGTCAATTAACCTATTTCAAATATACAGCAAAAACCCCCTGAATATAGGATTCTTTAGAAACTCCAAAAAATTTTGAAAAATCCATTTCTTTTACCTCAATTTTATATAATTTACAGGTATAAAGCATTCATGCGGTTAAATATTTTGCATGAGGTTAAAATTTTTATCATGAATACAACAAATTTACTTTTTCAAGCAAAAGCTTTTCTCTTATCCGTAACATTACTTTTAGGAATTTCTAAATCCCTATCCGCACAATGTTTGATTGGCACTTTGCCCAATACGGATTGTAATAGTTTTGCGGTTGATATATCCTCTTTTGCGTTAGCAGGAGTAACTACCACTAATGGTGGGGGATGTGATAATATCCTTACCGGTGGCACCTATTTTAGTACGCCTGCGAGGGTAGTTGTTCAGGGTCAGACCTATCCTTTTACTTTGTTAAGTAACTCTCCATTGACCTTTTATGCAGCCATTTGGGTAGATGTCAATAATAACGGGCAATTTGATTCTGGTGAAGATTTATTTAATTCCGGTTCAACAGCTGCCACTAGTTTTACGGGAAATATAACGATTCCAATAGGCAGTGCTGTTGCAACTGTAAGAATGCGGGTGAGAACAACAGGTACAAACATAATGAGTACCACTAATGCTTGCACAAATTTTCTGTTTTTAGGTAACCCGGATATGGGGGAAACAGAAGATTACACCCTTACCATACAGGCAGCGCCGGTAGGAGTAGATGTAGGGGCCATTACTTTAATAACTCCAACGAGTCCGGCTTGTCCGGCTTCTTCAAATGTGGTAATTCAAATCCGGAATTTAAGTGCAAATCCCTTAAATCTGGCGACAAATAACGTAACTGTCAATTCTTCTGTAACAGGACCCAACCCTCAGGTTTTTCCTGCAGTAGTTTTAAGTAGTGGAACTATTCCTGCCGGCTCCAATCAGAATGTAACCGTAGCAACGGGGTATAGTATGTTAAATCCAGGAACCTATGTTTTTAGCTCCAGCGCCACGGTTGCTGGAGATGTAAACACAGGTAATGATGCTATGGCAAATGTGAGTGTCATTGTAAATAATTCTCCAACAGCTACATTATCAGGAAATCAAACGATTTGTAGTGGTCAGGGTGGCAATTTATCATTTACTCTAACGGGTGGAAGTCCTTATAGTTTAAGTTATTCTGATGGAACCAATACCACCGCTGTCACCGGAATTACCAGTAGCCCATATGTAGTTAATTTATCTCCCTCGGCAAGTACTACCTATCTTGTTACGCAAATATCCAATGGATGTGGATCCGGAACCTTTAGTGGTTCAGGTAGTTTGCAAGTAAATCCAAGTCCTGTAATTAGTTTTAGTGGCACTACCTACCTTTGTGCATCAGGTCAAACCACATTAAGTATCAGCAGTGGAATCAGTAATACCTGGAGTTTTACCTATACTGATGGAACTACTCCAACAACTTTAACAGGAATAACTTCTTCCCCATTTAGCTGGAACATTACTCCTACTACTTCGAGAACTTACTCCATAACTTCAGCTAGTTCTTCAGGATGCAATGCAACTTTGTTAGGAGGCAACTGGCCTGTATTTATTGGTCAAAATCCTACTGCAACACTATCGGGTGCAGGTACTATTTGTCCTGGAAGTCAAGTCAGCCTATCTGTTAACTTTACAGGCGTTTCTCCATTTTCCTTAACATATACCGATGGAACTACTCCGGTTTCCTTAACAGGTATAACAAATAATCCCTGGGTGTTTGCAGTTAGTCCTGCTATATCTTCTACGTATAGTATAACCACTCTATCAGATGCCTGTTCTGCAGGTACCCCAAGCGGGAATGCGATTGTTACAGTCGGAGGTTTGTTTCCATCCGGAGGCATAACCGGTAGTACCAGTTTATGCCCGGGTGGAAATACGCAATTGAGCATTCAAATGAGCGGTCAACATCCGTGGAATATAACCTGGACAGATGGAGTTACGGCTCAAACTATTACCGGGCTCACTATAAGCCCATATGTCATCTCTGTAACCCCCGCTCAAACCCGCACCTATTCCTTATCTCAGATCAGTAATGCTTGTGGAAATGGAAGTATCACTGGATCGGCAGTTGTTACAATTTCAGGTCTGGCTACAGCCACGGCAAGTGGAAGTGGAAATGTTTGCCCAGGAGGAACTGCATCCGTTAGTTTTACATTAACTGGCAACCCTCCTTTTCAGTTAAGTTATTCCGATGGAATGAATACTAATACTGTAAATGGTATTACCGGATATACCTATCAGATTTCCGTTACCCCAACTCAAAATACTACCTATTCGCCAGTTGGCATTATAGATGGAGTATGTGGAGCGGGAAGTACAAGTGGTAGCTATGCCATTCAGATTCTCCCTGCAATCGCAAATTCAGGAGTATTATCTGGAGGAGGACAAATTTGTTCTGGTTCTACAGGTACTGTAACCGTTCAACTTGCAGGAACCCCACCTTGGAATATTACCTATACAAACGGAGGAAGTCCATATACCATCAGTGGAATCCTATCCAGCACCTATACCTATTCGGTTTATCCCGCTACTAACCCTGGGACGATTACTTTAACTGGCATCAACAATAGCACCTGTGGAAGTGGCTTAGCTACAGGATCAGCGCAATTTTTTCAGGTTCCTCCTCCTACTGCCTCCATCTCTGGTCTGGATAGTATTTGTGCGGGCACCCCGGTTACTTTAGCTATACATTTAACTGGTTTACCCGGATTAAATTTCTTATATACAAACGGATCCATTCCCACAAGCGTAACCAATGTAACTACTACCCCTCACTATATTACCGTTAGTCCAGGGGTTACAACTCAATATAGTTTACTCGGAGTAACTGGTCCTTTGTGCAATGGAACGGTTGCAGGAACTGCAACTGTTGTCGTGACCCCTCAACCAGTTGCAGGGTTTATTCCTACAATTACGGGTGGACTTGTAACGATTCAAAATACTTCAACAGGAGCATCCGGATTTGTTTGGAACTTTGGGGATAGCACCCCAATTACTAGTGGACCGAGTCCTACTCATACTTATGCATCCAACGGTACTTATTCAATTACCTTATATGCAATCAGTAGTACCTGTTCTGACACCTTGGTTCAGAATGTGGTAATAACAAGTGTTAATAGGGAAGACTTGTCGGATAACTTTAATTTCAAAGTTTATCCCAATCCAAGTTCAGGAGAGGTTAATTTATCTTGGGAGAACTTTGAAGTAAATCAAATTAAGGCTTACAATGTTGACGGAAAATTGATTTATGATTCTTCCTTAAACACTGAAGAATATTCTAAAGTGTACACATTAGATTTTAAAGACCATCCCGCGGGAATCTATGAACTACAAGTTATCGGCAAAGAAGGTCAAATTACCCGCAGAATTCAAATCACGCATTAATCTGAATCATTCTAATTTAGGATTATTCTTATGCCGGGATGCATCTCGGAGGGTTCGCTTTTCCATTCCTTTATGAAAAGCCTCTGTAAGATTTGTTCCGGTTTGATTTGCTAGGCAGATTAAAACAAATAGTACATCTGCAAGTTCATCGCCGAGATCCGCATTTGCCTCTTTTCCTTTAAAGGATTGATCTCCGTATTGTCGGGCAATTAACCTGGCTACTTCACCCACTTCTTCAGTAAGTATAGCCATGTTGGTGAGTTCAGAAAAATAGCGAACGCCGATGGTTTTTATCCATTTGTCAACTTCAAGTTGGGCATCTGACAAACTAATATCTTTCATATATTATCTAATTGTTTATTAATTATTTCAAACCCTCCTGTGAATCCAGCCAAATCGTAACTGGGCCATCATTGATTAAGGATATCTGCATATCTGCCCCAAAAACACCTGATAACACAGGCTTTCCTAATTCAAGGGTTATCTTACTTAAAAACAGGTCGTACATTTCTTTTGCTTGGATAGGAGGAGCAGCCCGTTGCCATGAAGGACGATTTCCTTTTCGCAAATCTGCAAACAAAGTAAATTGTGAAACGACTAAAATATCGCCATCAATCTCTTTCACGGATTTATTCATTTTTCCTTCTTCATCCTTAAATACTCTAAGCGTTAAAATTTTTCGAATTAAATACTCACAATCCTGAATTGTATCCGACGGAGCAACCCCAACCAATATTAAAAAACCATACCCAATATTAGCATTGATTGTTGAATCAATACTTACCGAAGCAGAAAGCACTCTTTGTAATAAAGCTCTCATGGCGTTAACTGGAAGAATCCGACAAAACGGTGTTTCCTTTTTTTGTAGGATATAATTGACGAAAGGTAATTAATAGAAAAGCAGTGTAGAAAGGCAATGCCGGCATTCTATACCGCACTAAAGTTCCAAAATTAGAAGTTGACAATCCTATCAAAGCACAAAAAATTATACTAAATAAAAATCCTGTAAATACGATCGGAATGGTCTTAAGTTTAATTCGATTTCGAATTCCGAGATAAAACGTAATAAGGGTAAGAAATAATAAAAAACTACTTTCCAATATCGAAGGAATTGTAATCCATGCGCCGAAGTCAAAAAAAGCAGGTCTAAACAATCCGGCAAACAATGCCAACGGAAACTTTGCCAAGACCCCCTCCCACGTTGGGTCAAAATCACCGATGTCAAATCTACTTCCCTCCTGTTGGCGATAATAAGCATGTGTATATAACAATTCTTCTCTATTTGCGACAATGGATTCCAGTAAAAACTCAACTGCAAATTGTGGGTATGCTTTCGTTACCAATATTAATAACCCTGTCACGAGAAATATTCCAGCAGTAAATCCGATTAATCGAATAACTGCTTTTTTTCGGTTAGGAAGAATTTGGGTTACTTCCCAAATAAATATTATGGCCATAAATGGCAGTGTAACTAAAAACAGATAGGCTTTCACCTTAATCAGTAATCCCGCAAACAATAAAACGATAAATCCATAAAACAATAAACCTTTTCGGTTTGAACTTAATTGTAAAAAGCCTGCCCACATCCATCCTAACGCACCCATTGCAATAGGTTCTTTATACCAGCCGGAACTCCAACATAATACAGAGGGAAGAAATAAAAAGGAAAGCGCTAGTTCCTTCTCGTATTGAGGCGCCCTTTTTACAAAAGCTCGAAACAAAACCCACATCCCTGAAAATGAGAAGGCTGAAAATAACAATGTGCCTGCATAATAAGAATGGAATGTGAGTAAATTAATCAATGTTGAGAATCTGCCCAGGAATAATGCGGATCCACGTAATTTCCAAAAGGGAACTAACAAGGCTGCTTCTTTTAAATCAGCCGGCAATTCTTGTTGAGAATCCCATAATAAATGCCAAGCGGTAATAGGGTCAGTGAATATTTGGTCTGCAATAACTTTACCGGCAAAATAATATCTCAAGGTATCTCCATATCCGTAGTAGTAATTATAGAGTAGACCTATTATGATTCCAAAAATCATTCGGAAAGTTAAGGCCATCAAAAACCATTTTTGTAAATAGGAATCTTTCGGATAATAGGCTTTTGCTATATACATAGCCATTGCTACGAGTATAATAGCCCATAAGGGAGTTAACCAGAAATCCTGCCAGCCAAGAAACACGGTTAGAAATTACGAAATTCTGTGGGTCTCCTTTATTTAACCTCAGGACTATGTACTTTTGTAAAGTTTACAATATCAAATTTAACTACTATGGCCAACGCTTTTTATCGAGTACCGCAAGCACATAATGAACCTATATTAGGGTATGCTCCCAATAGTCCTGAAAGAAAAGAGTTGCAACTAGAACTAGAAGAACTCCGGAGCAAAGAAATAGAAATCCCCATGTATATTGGAGATAAAAGGGTAGCTACTTCAAAAAAAATATCCATTCATCCCCCGCATGATCACAAACATGTTTTAGGGTATTATTATGAAGGGAACGCAACACATGTTACTGCTGCAATTGAAGCGGCTTTAGAAGCTAAAAGTAAATGGGCAAATTTACCTTGGCAAGATAGGGCTGCTATTTTTTTAAAAGCTGCCGATTTATTAAGTGGCCCTTGGAGAGCAAGGATGAATGCAGCTACCATGTTATGTCAAAGTAAAAATGCATTTCAAGCGGAAATAGATGCAGTTTGTGAATTAGCAGATTTCTTCCGGTTTAATGTTCAATACATGACCGAAATTTATCAGCAACAACCTGAATCGCCAGCCTTGACTTGGAACCGTATGGAACATCGTCCATTGGAAGGATTTGTGTTTGCCTTAACCCCATTCAATTTTACTTCCATCGCTGGAAATCTACCCTGTGCCCCTGCCATGATGGGAAATACGATAGTTTGGAAGCCTGCTAATTCTCAGATTTATTCTGCTCAAGTAATCATGGAAATTCTTCTTTGTGCCGGTCTTCCTGCAGGAGTTATTAATTTAGTATATGCTGAAGGACCTGTGGTGGGAGAAGTGATTTTCAAACATAGAGATTTTGCCGGCATTCATTTTACAGGATCTACCGGAGTTTTTCAAAATATCTGGAAAACCATTGGTGAAAACATCTCTACTTATAAATCATATCCTAGAATTGTAGGGGAAACCGGTGGTAAAGATTTTGTTTTAGCGCACCCTTCTGCAGATCCAGTGTCCCTAAGTGTTGCGCTAGCTAGGGGAGCATTCGAATTTCAAGGACAAAAATGTTCCGCTGCCTCCAGAGCCTATATCCCTACCTCTTTGTGGCCTAAAGTAAAAGAACTTTTAATCCAAGATATTTCCACTTTTAAAATTGGAGGTTCTGAAGATTTTGGAAATTTTATCAATGCAGTTATTGACCTTAGAGCGTTCGATAAAATATCAGGTTATATAGATAAAGTGAAACAATCTTCGGATGCTGAAATTATTATTGGAGGTGGATATGATAAAACCAAAGGATACTTTATCGAACCAACCGTTGTGGTTACTACAAATCCACATTTCTTTACGTTGGAAGAGGAAATATTTGGGCCCGTGCTAACCTTGTTTATTTATGAAGATAAGGACTGGCAACAAACCCTTCGATTAGTAGATGAAACATCCCCCTATGCCTTAACAGGAGCTATATTTGCGAAAGACCGATACGTTATTCAAGAAGCTACAGAGGCATTGCAACACGCAGCCGGAAACTTTTACATTAATGATAAGCCTACTGGTGCTGTCGTTGGCCAACAACCCTTTGGAGGCGCGAGAGCCTCGGGAACTAATGATAAAGCGGGTTCTGTATTGAATTTATTACGCTGGGTATCTCCCAGAGTAATCAAAGAAAATTTTGTTCCTCCTGTAAATTATAGATACCCTTTTTTAGGGTAAAAAACTCAGACTTTAGTAAATAGTTATCCTACAAAACTATCTGAAGATGGGCTTTTACTTATTAGTTTAAACCTGTTCTCCCGGGTTATCCGGGTACCTAAAGCATCGTATATGGGCATTTCCATATGGAGGAATAAAGTAATGGTCAATTCGGATAAACCTGTATCATTTAGGATGATACCCTGAATTTCAGGATGAAGCATTTTTAGAAAGCCTTTTCTAATTCTTTGTTTAGACTTACTGTAACGGTATTTTAACCAAAGATTGGGCTTCATATTATTGTCAAGTGCTTTAAAATATTTCTCTCCAACTTTGATTGCTCGTTGGTAAACATATCGTTTGTACCAGTTTTTCAAAGTCACTTTGCCCATTAATCGTTCGGCTAGGCCATTCAATTGGGTGCTTGAGAGCAATGCCCATTTGGGTTCTAAATATCGTATAGCTTGTTCAATGGTAGCTCGGGAATGCGGAATTAATATTTGTTTTAATAGGATTAAGGGAAGATATAATCCCAACAAGCGATTTAACCGGTTCGCATAAGGCTGACAAATCAGAAACGACCCATTTTGTTGTATTTCCTGAAAGGAATTTAAACATTGTTGAAGTTCATGAATAAATATTTCATGTGTATCTATTTTAGAATTCAACTGGTCGTTAATTAAGGTATAGGTAATACAACAAACATCATCCGGTTGAACAGAAGCTTTAAGTGTATTGATTTCTAGAAGATGTTCTCTCCAATAAACTTTACCTGGATCTACCACCCAATCAAAAATAGCGGTTCTTCCAGGTACTAATACCTGATCATCATCAAAAAGTGTAATAATATGTTGAACGGAAAAATTACTTCCCAGTCCTGCAATTGCCCTATGATACCTATCAGCATCAGAAACCACCAAAACTTTTAAACCTGTTTCTTGTGCAATTTCAGAGAGTTGACTACTATTTACCTCCCCAGGAATCATTACAGGAATGGCACCAATTAGATGTGCGCCTAATTCTAAATAAATTACTGCTGGGTTGTTGCTAGAAAAAACACCAAAGGCTTCTCCTTTTTTAACATCCTTGGATAATAAGAAACCAGCCATACAATGTGCCATGGCATTCGTTTCTTTCCAAGAAGCAACATGTGTTTTTTTTTCACTCTGCCAAGTAATAAATGGATGCTCCGGAACGATTAATCCGTAAGCTTGTTCCCATACTCTGGTTAAAGTATCTGGAACTTTCATCAGTGTTGTTTTCTTGGCCAAACCTTTTGTAAAGTAAGGCCAAAAATAAAGTGATAATTTTAGGGATTATGAACAATCCGTTCACATACTCCATGTCTGATTCTGAACCTACTGATTTATCTAATGCAGATAAACCTAAATATTTGTTGCATTTATTTTTATTCCTGTTGACCTTATTAACTACAACCCTTGCTGGTGCTGAGTTGGTATCTGGAAAAACAGATTATTTTAGTTGGGAAGGGCTACTACAAATTGGTATTGGCCTTCCCTATTCCTTATCTTTTCTTACCTTTTTAACTGTACATGAATTTGGGCATTACTTTACTGCAAGGTTAAATCAAGTGCGCTGTTCATTGCCTTATTTTATTCCGTTATACCTTCCTTTTTCCGTTTTTAACATCGGATCCATGGGTGCAATTATTCGAATGCGCCAAACCCCTAACTCAACACAACAATATTTTGACATAGGCATTGCAGGGCCTTTAGCTGGATTTGTAGTTGCCTTAGCAATCTTAATCTGGGGATTTACCAATGTTCCGGATGTTGCATATTTACAACAAATACATCCCGATTATTTAACCTGGTTTGGAAATGTAATGCCCACAAATGAGGATTTAACCTCGGTCTTAGGTCAACAAGGGGCAGTAACTATTGAATTAGGTCATTCTTTAATTTTTGAAATTTTCCGCTGGCTATTTGCACAAGAAAGCACCTTTCCGCCAGATATGGAATTATATCACTACCCTTTTCTATTTGTAGGATATCTAACTTTGTTCTTTACTGCGCTAAACTTATTACCTATTGGGCAATTAGATGGGGGACATGTTACATACGGATTATTTGGAAGGGAATGGGCTGGAAAAATATCCAGAATAACTGTTTTTTTATTAATTGCTTATGGGGGAATTGGTTGGGTTAATTTCTCTGAATTAAATGATATTATTACAACAGGATTATATCTGGCATTTATTATATTTATAATAAAACATTTATTAAACCATCCCCCAATTTATATAACGATATTAAGTTCTTTAAGCCTCCTATCCTTTCAGTATTTAATTCAAGAAATAACGGGTTGGGAAGCAACCGGAATTATTTGGTTGGTATATTCCTTTATTGCTGTGAGACTAATTAAATTAGATCATCCGCCTGCTTATATTGAACAACCTCTGAATTTTACGCGTAAAATTTTAGGCATTATTTCATTGGTGATTTTTATTTTATGTTTTACTCCGGATCCATTAAAAATTGTAGTGATGGAACCCCCAGCGAATAATGAAACACCTGAAGAAAACAAACCTAAAGACGAAGGAATTACCGTACAATTATCGAAACCTTGGGGATTTAGTGAGCAGCATACTTTAGCTTCATGGTAATATTTGCTGTTTTTCGTCTAGCTGTGGTATTGTAAGTTCCTCCCCAGGAATAATCTTCTTCGGAATTTCTTGCAGTGATTTGAAAAATACCCATCGTAGCTTCTTTTAATTTGCCTAAAGAACCTCCTGCATTTTCTGCAATTTGTTCTGCTCGGTCTTTTGCGTCTTTTGTGGCTTGGCCAATCATCTCTAATTTTAAGGCAGATAATTGAGTGTAATAATAAGCCGGAGGCTGGGAATATAATTCAACCCCTGTATTTATTAATTCACTGATCTCTCTGGATATTTTTTCCACTTTATCTACTTCCTTGGATTCTATGGTAATTTGTTGAGAAAGCCGATATCCTGTAAAAACACTTCCCCTAATATTTCCATTCGAATCAAAGGTGTTATCATACTCTTTGGCGATTTCAATAGCAGAAAAAACAATGTCTTCTGATTTCATACCTTTCTGCAATAAGTATTTTCTAATGGTTTCCTGATCCCGGTTTAATTCAGCATATGCTGATTTTAATTCATTCGTTTTACGAGAAAAATTTCCTGACCAAACCACTAAATCAGATTCAAAATCTTTTGAGCCGAGCCCTGTTACGGATATAACTTCTAGTTCTTGATTTCTATGTTTGAATGCTCCTGATAATAGAATAACAGAAATTAGAATGGTTACCCCAATGATAATTGTATTTAAATAATTTTTCATTAGGTAGTGCTCTGAAACCAAATACAACAATATTCGTTCAATATAGAGTTGGTGGCGGTACAGGTAGTAATCTTGGTGTTAATGTGATAAATCAAATTGATGCTAATGAA
>RFSG01000047.1 GCA_009924095.1 Sphingobacteriia bacterium | reverse complement strand
AATAAGAAACCAAATCCATTATCTCCAAGTACCTCAGGATACTTAACTTCGCACAATGTTACTCAGTGCACCCATCCCTTGGTTATTGGATTTGTTAATCATTTTTGGCTTGTCCATTGCCGTGCAGCTGATTTGTCATCGTTTCAAGGTACCTGCAGTAATGGGCTTTTTATTGACCGGAATAGTTGCAGGTCCACACGCCACAGGATTAATTAAAGATATTGACCAAGTTTCCCTTATGGCAGAAATAGGGGTAATCCTGTTGCTGTTTACCCTGGGTATGGAGTTTTCTTTCGAACGATTGATGAAGATTCGCAAACTCGCAACCCTTGGAGGAGGGATTCAAGTTGGGATGACTTTGTTATTTACCATTTTGATCAGTCGTCAGCTACAACAATCCTGGGAAACCTCAATATTCATAGGCTTTTTGGTGTCGTTAAGTTCAACCGCTATTGTAATTCGAATCTTACAACAAAAGGCCCAGATGGATACTCCCCATGGGCGAACGGTTTTAGGGATTTTGATTTTTCAGGATGTAATGATAGTGCCCATGATGTTAATTACTCCTTTATTAGCAGGCACCTCTAATGATATCGGGGAAGATTTACTTTGGATGATACTTAAAATAATTGGGCTTGCAGGGATCGTATGGATCTTAGCCCGGTATCTAGTGCCGAAACTGATGACGCATATTACCAGTACCCGTGTGCAAGAAGTATTTTTAATGAGTGTGATTGCACTTTGTTTAGGGGTTACATTTCTTACAGCATCCTTAGGTTTATCCTTGTCTTTAGGGGCTTTTGTTGCAGGCTTAATCATTGCAGATTCAGAATATTCGCATCAAGCCTTAAGTTCAATTTTACCCTTTCGGGATATTTTTTCAAGTCTGTTTTTTATCTCTATTGGGATGTTATTAAATGTATCCTTTGTGGGAGATCATTTCGTTTGGGTTCTGTTATTATTAATGGGGGTATTGGTGATGAAAGGGATAAGCGGAGGTTTAGCTGGAATGGGTTTGCGGTTACCCTTACGAACCCTGATCATAACTAGTGTTTGTTTGGTACAGGTTGGGGAGTTTGCTTTTGTTTTAGTAGGAATTGGACGGGGGGCAAACCTATTAACAAATGCTCAATATCAGTTGTTTTTGTCAGTGTCCATCCTCACCATGTTATTAACGCCAGGGATTATTGGAGCTGCCACTGGGTGGGCGGAACGAGCGACTCGGAGTCGCTTTGCTCGTTTATATGGTAAGATTTTACCCGATAAAAATGTTCCTCCAGAAACCAGGAATTGGCTGAAGAATCATCTGATTATTATTGGCTTTGGTTTAAATGGACGGAACCTCGCCTTAGCCGCAAGGGAGAATGACATCCCCTATATTATTATTGAAGCCAATCCAGATACGGTTCGGAAGGAAAGAAAGAAAAGACAGCCGATTGTTTTTGGAGATGCAACCCATGCTGAGGTATTACAACATGCTGAAATAAAAAGGGCAAGAGTTGCAGTAGTAGCGATATCCGATGTAACTGCTACCCGGCATATTGTACACACCTTGCGACGTTTAAATGGGGATTTGAAACTTATTGTTCGTACCCGATATGTTACTGAGATTAAACCCTTACAAGACTTAGGTGCGGATATGGTTATTCCGGAAGAATTTGAAACCTCAGTAGAAATTTTTACCCGAGTGTTAGAAGATTATAAAATTCCGCATGCCGAAATCGAAACGTTTGCAAATCAAATTCGACAAGACAATTATGCTTTATTCCGGGAAGGCCACACCCTTCCCCTGACTGTTCGTAAGATGCGTCGGGAATTATTAGGAGTAGATTTCACTACGTTCAGAATTCATCCCAGAAGTGTATTGATAGGTTCCAGTTTATCGAATTCCAAAATTCGAAGTCGTTTTCAGGTAAGTGTGGTAGCTTTGCAACGGGAGTTGGCCACAGAAATCAATCCTAATCCTGAAACTATTTTGCATTCAGGAGATATCTTGTATCTTGTGGGACAGGAGCAACACCTTCAACGTTTTCGACAATATGCCTCAGAATCCCCTGCAGCCTAAGCATGACAGGTCTTTGCCTTGGCCCTCGTATCTGGATCCCTGGATTTGTGCACTCGTCCTTTTTTTAATCTATTGGCCAACCCGATATTTTGGATTTACCAATTGGGACGATGATGAATACGTTACCCGAAATTCATTAATCACCTCTTTAGATAAGGAGCATGTATACGCTTTGTTTAGTGGGTTTCACTACCTCATGTATATTCCTTTGACCTTGCTTACTTACGCACTGGAACATGCCACTTTCGGGTTAGAACCATCGGTGTATCATTTAACCAATGCCGGTTTACATGCAGCAAACACAGCCTGGGTATATAAAATTGGCAGACAATTAGGATGGTCTCGTCCCGCGGCTGTATTGGGTGCATTGATATTTGGCATTCATCCCTTACGCGTAGAAAGTGTGGCCTGGATTTCAGAGCGAAAGGATGTGTTGTTCGTATTTTTTCTCTTGCTGGGAATTCAATCTTGGCTTAAATATATTCAAACTGATAAGTGGAGTTTTTATATATTAACCATCCTAGCGATTGTGCTTTCAGGGTTAAGTAAAGCATCAGCAGTTATTATATTTCCGTTTATTATAGTGATTGACTATTATCTAAATCGTTCTATAAATAAACGAACCCTTTTAGAGAAGGTGCCGATAATGGCTTTGTGTATTGGAATTGGATATGTGCAATTATTGGGGATTCAATCTGCTGTCGAAAGTCAACAAGATGCCACTGGATATTCAGATTTTGAGAACCTATTGATTTTAGGCTGGAGTTATTTGTTTTATGGCGTAAAGTTTATTTTTCCCTGGCCATTATCCGCTTATTATCCATTACCCGATCGAATTAAAGAAGGATTATCTTGGTATTATTATGTATCGCCAATGGGTGTTTTAGCAATCATAGCCTTAGTAGTGTATTTACATAAACGAGGGGAACGCCTATGGGTATGGGCGATTGCTTGGTTTTCGGCAGGGGTGTTTTTATTTTTAAAATTAAGAGCCGGAGGATTTTTTCTCGCTGGTGATAGATACACGTATGCAGCCTCTATTGCCCTGTCATTAGCCTTAGGTCATTGGATCATGAACCATAAGTTGCCAGTAATGAAATGGGTTGGGGTATTCCTTTTGGGGGTCTATTTACTATTAACCTTACAACAACAGCAAATTTGGAAAAGCAGTCGAACCTTATTTTCAGATGTGATTCGTCAATATCCTGACTTTTACATGGCGTATATAAATTTAGGAACTGCCTATGAGGCGGAAAAAAATCTGCCGGCTGCGCTGAATTGTTATCAGCGATCCATTGAAATTCATCCCAATAATGATCAAGCTTGGTATAATGCAGGAAATGTATTGATGGCGATGGAAAAACCTGCTGAGGCAGTCCCAGTATTTCGTCAAGCAGTAACAGTAAAGCCTAGATTTGCCCAAGCCTGGAATAATTTAGGTGGAGCTTGGTATCGCACCCAGCAATGGGATTCGGCTGCTTATGCTTATCGTAAGGCGATTGAATTACAATCAGATTATCTTTCGGCTTGGTCGAATCTTGCACAGGCAGAACTTCAATTGGGTAACCTATCCGCTGCCCAGCAGGCAGTTGATCGAGCCAAACAGCTTGCCCCCAACGACCCCGATCAAGTGCTAGTGGAAATTGCAATTTGTGAAAAAAATCCTCAGGATTTTAAATGCTGCCTTCAATATGATAGTCTCTTAATAAAGCATCCTCGTTTAGTTGCAGCCTGGATTGCCAGAGGGGGATGTTATTACCGAATGGGAAGAAAAGATTTGGCATTAGAATCCTGTGATAAAGCTTTGGCCATTGACCCCAATTTTGCGGAAGCTTGGTTTAACAAAGGAGTGATTTTGTATGAACAGCAGGGCGCACAAGCGGCAACTCCTTTGTTTAAGAAAGCAGCGTCTTTGGGGCATCCACAAGCCAAAGCATTGGTAGGAGGAGGTTCATGATTGGAGGTTTGTCCTTTTCAGGTTAATTTTATCCTACATGGCAGGTAAATCAGCTTCCAATTCCTCCTCTTTTTCTATTCCGATTTGGGTTTCCTTTTTGGCAATCACCATCGCAGTTGCCTGGGTGTATGGGAGCGTACGGGAGTTTGGATTCACCAATTGGGATGACCCTACTTATGTGAGAGATAATCCCTTAATCCGGGCAAAAGGATGGAAGGCAGTTCAGGAATTATTTTCCATATTCCTCAGCGGAAATTATCATCCTTTGGTGTTATTGTCTTATTGGATGGAAATTCACGGGGTAAAAGATAGTCCAGCGATTTTTCATACCACCAACCTAATCTTACATGGTATCAATGCAGGATTGTTAGTATTTATTCTAAAACGTTGGATTCCGATTTTACCCGCTACTTTAGGTGCCCTGGTATTTGCAGTGCATCCCTTACATGTTGAATCTGTTGCTTGGATCACCGAAAGAAAAGACGTTTTGTACACTTTCTTTTTATGCTTATCTTGGATGGCTTGGTTACAATTTAATAAATCTAAATATAATAATTATTTATATTATATACTTTCAATAATATTATTTATTGCCTCCGGTTTATCCAAAGGGCAGGCAGTAGTATTGGTTCCTATTTTAATGGTTGGAGATTGGCTTTCAGGTCAATCGTTAAGCGATAAACGCTGGTGGATGAGATTAGCGCCTTTTATCGTATTGGCTATGGGCATTGGTGTTTTGGCCATTTATGCGCAGCAACATCATTCCAATGTAAGAATTCAACAAGGGTATGGTTTTTTTGAGCAGTTTTTAGCCGGGGGATATGCCTTTTCTTTTTATGTTCAAAAGGTGTTGCTTCCTTTACGGTTATCCGCATTTTATGTGTATCCTGCTTTGACGGATGGAATTCCGATATCCTTGATCATAGGAGCTATTACAGGCTTTGCGTTAATAGGGGCTGCTATTTGGTTTTGGAGAAAAGATAAACCCCTCTTGGCAGCTTTTGCCTGGTTGTTTTTACCCTTGTTCCCGGTACTACAATTTCTTCCGGTCGGGAATGCTATTGCTGCCGATCGTTATATGTATGTGCCCATGATAGGGGTAGCCTTTGGGTTTGGGGTCATTTTTCATCGGTTATCTCCCCAATTAAAAAAATATCCCTGGGTGATAGCTGCTGCGATATTAACGCTCGGCACCTGGGCTTACCTTGCCCGTGAGAGAACGAAAGTATGGAAGGATAGTTTTTCGCTTTGGCAAGATGTAATTGTGCATTATCCAGAAGCAGCCATTGCTTGGAATAGCCTTGCCAATGCTTATTATGATCAGCAACAATATCCTCAAGCGATTCAATATTTTGAAGAAGCCTTATTGCGGGATAGCAGTGATGTTAAAACTTATAACAATCTGGGTAACTCTTACGATAAAACGGGAAATCCTCAAAAAGCAATTCCTTTATTTTTAAAAGCATTACACCTTAAGCCTGAAGATGCCATGGCATGGACCAATTTAGGGGTAACCTATGAACATGCAGGTTTACGGGATTCCGCTATTGTTGCTCATACCCGTTCGGTTGAATTAAGTCCAAGTCCACTTGGATATGCCAACTTAGGGAATGTATTGGAACGAGCAGGACAATTGGAGGCCTCAGAGAAATATTGTCGCAAAGCACTGGAGATGGACCCCAATTATGCTTTGGCGCATAATAATCTAGGGGTTGCCTTATATAGAATGGGAAGAGTTCCAGAGGCAATTGAAAGCCTAAAAATGGCTGCACGCTTAGGGTATCCATCCGCTCAAGCTTATCTCAGTGAAAATGGGATTGCCTGGTAAGTCTGGGGTCATCCTAATCCCTATTCTTTTGATAGGAATTATCGGGTTGATTTTTTATCCTGTGTTATCTTTTGGTTTTGTTAACTGGGATGATCATACCCTAATTTTAGAAAATCACCGCATCCAAAAATTCTCAGTTGAAAATATTCAATGGATGTTTATTTCAAACGAAGTTCAAGGGAATTATCAACCCATAACTTGGTTATGTTACACCTTGGGTAGTATTGGGACGGATAGTTACCAAGCCTCCAGATTTCATGCCCTAAACCTGGGATTTCATTTGTTAAATGTATTCTTAATTTATAGTTTATTGCGAAAAACTGGAAGCTCACTATTTCCGGCTTTTGGTTTGGCTTTGCTTTGTGGGGTTCATCCCTTACGGATAGAATCAGTTGCCTGGATATCCGATTTAAAAGATGTGGTATTGTGTTTTTTCTTATTGGTATCTATTTATTCTTGGATACAATTTTTATTAACAGGAGGATATGTTTGGTCAATACTAACTTTAGTTACTTTTTTATTTGCCTTAGGGAGTAAGGCCTCAGCTGGGGTGTTTCCACTTTTATGTATACAGGCAACCTATGTTTGGGGTAAAGAAGGTCCGCTTTCTGAAAATATATGGAGCAAGTTTCGCAGATATCCTATGTTAATTGGTTTATTGGGTATTGGAGGAATCTTTGCTTTTTTAGGGTATAATGCTCAATTGACGGAAGGGGGCATGCGTCTTCAATTGTTTTCAGGACCTGATCAAGCCTGGTATTCATTTTATCAAAGACCTTTTTCAATCATTGGATTTTATCTGGGTAAATTGTTCTGGCCTTATCCCATGGTAAATTATTATCAAAACTTTGAATGGAGAACAGCTTTAAATCCAATATGGACAGGATTAGGGATAATAGGGGGTTTAGGTATGGGTTATATGTTTTTTTTCAGGCCAATTAAAAACCCAAGAATTTATTGGGGATTAATTTGGGCGATGATATTTTTATTTCCCTATTTACAATGGATACAATTGGGAGGTACCATGGTAGCGGATCGATATACCTATGTGTCTGTATGGGGATTGGCTTGGGTAGGAGCACCTATTTTAGAATATGGATGGAATAAGTTTAGAAATATATCTGTTGGTCTTTGCGTATTCATTTTTTTGGCTTGGGGCGGAAGTACTTGGGTTCAATTACCCGTTTGGAAGGATAGTATTAGTTTATGGTCTCATGCTACCAAGGTGTATCCAGAGTGTTTACGATGTAGGCAAAATTTAGCTAAAGCATATTTTAGGCTTCATCAATATCCGGAATTTGAAAATATTTGTGTGTCAGGTAGATTAGATTTTCCAGCAGATCCTAATTTTGTAGTAGGTCAGGCAATAGCCCTCATCCAAACCGGAAAAATGGAAACAGCAATTTCGATATTGACGCAACATTTACAACTGTTTCCAAAGGTTTACGAATTTCGGTATTACCTTGCATGGGCTTTTTGGAAAGCAAGGCGATATGATTTAGCAGTTTCTGAGTATCGCAAGATTTATCCTCGGTTACGTCGTGGAAAACCAGAGATAATTCGTTTTTGGTCCTTACCCGGCATTGAATTTCCCAATCCATGAAATACCTGTTATCCTTACCGCTTTTAGGGTTGCTGGTGATACTGGCTTTTTATCCCATTTTCGGAAATACCTTTACAAATTGGGATGATCATGTGTACCTAACCGGTAATGAATTAATACGGAAAATGACCTGGTCAAATATCAAGGTTATTTTTTCAACTTTTTTGATGGGGAATTATCATCCCTTGGTCCCTTTCAGCTATATGATTGAATATAGCTTGTGGGGTCTCGCTCCTAAAGGATATTTCGTGGTTAATTTAGGAATACATTTAGCCAATACTTTGGGCATAGCTTTTATTTTACGCAAATGGCCCGGAATTTCACCTTCAGCTGCTTGGGTGGGCGCAGCTTTGTTTGGCTTACATCCGCTGCATGTTGAATCGGTCGCCTGGGTATCAGAGCGCAAAGATGTGCTATATACCTTTTTCTTTTTAGGGGCGACCTTGAGTTGGCAATATTGGCGGTTAGTTAATAATAAAAGATATTATATATTGAGTATATTACTTTTTATTTTAGCTTGTTTATCCAAAGGAATGGCGGTAGTCTGGCCATTTTGGATTTTACTCACCGATCTGTTACTGCGACCCTGGCCTCGCAAGGTTTCTATTTTATGGCACCTACCTGGATTAGCCATTGGCCTCGGCTTTGGTATCCTAGCAATTTACGCCCAACAAACCCAAGGAGCGGTAAGACCCGACGATGTATTTCTTTTTCCAGATAATATATTAGTGGCAGCCTGGGGTCATCTATTTTATTTGTGGAAATGTATTTGGCCGTATCCTTTATCTGCATTTTATCCCTATCCATTACCTCCAAGATCTTTTCCTCTAAATTATTGGTTTGCTCCTGTGATTATATTGGCATTATTAGGATATTCAGTTTATCTATTTGGAATAAAAAAATATCCTCAGTTATTATATTCTTTTTTATCCTATGGAATTATATTATTTCCAGTTTCCCAAATATTGCCAGTAGGAAGTGCAGTTACTGCAGATCGTTACTTTTATCTTTCGTCCATTGGAATATGTTTTTTATTGGCCTGGGGATATACGTATTTCGAAAAATGGAATCTAAAAATTGCACAAATAAGTATGTTAATGATTGCCTTATTATGGACAGGGCTTAGCAATCAACGCTCAAGAGTATGGCATGATACGGTAACTTTATTTAAAGATGTAATTCAACATTATCCTCAAGTACCCGTAGCCTATAATAATATTGGAAATGTTTATGAACAACAAAAAAACTATACAGAAGCAGTACAGTGGTATCGAAAATCAGTTGAAGTTCAAACCACCTATAAAGAAGGATTAATCAATATGGGGGTGATTTATGAAAGATTAAAACAACCAGATTCCTCTTTATATTATTATCGAATTGCCAGGGATATTTATCCAACCGATGCGCGTATGCCGGAAATGTTGGCGAATGCTACGAATAAATATGGGAACTGGTTACGTGAACAACAAAATGTAATAGGAGCGGAGCAGGCATATCGAGAATCCTTAACCTGGCTAAATACTTATCCAGAAGCTTGGAATAATTTAGGAAATACTTTTTTTAGTCAGGGTAAAGTGGATTCAGCAATAATATGTATTCAAACTGCATTGCGATATAAACCTGAATATGCCGAAGCCTGGGGTAATTTAGGAAGTATTTATGGAAGCGCACAACAATTAGATAGTGCTATTTATTGTTTTCAAAAAAGTGTTCAATATAAACCTGATTATTCTGGGGCATGGTTTAATTTAGGATATGCATTACAAATTAAAGGCGACCCAACAGCCGCCCGGAGTGCTTTTGAAACCGCAGCTCGCTTAGGTCATCCAGGTGCACAGGAATTATTAAATCGTTTATCTGGTAAACAACCTTAAGGCATGAAGGGTATTTCTTTTTTATCTGCACCTACACTTAAAAATTGGCATTTATTATTGCCGGCAATTTTAAGTGTATTAATATTATTACCTGCATTACAAAATGGATTTACCTATTGGGATGATCATTTATATGTTTCCGAAAATGCAGATATTCGGAATTTATCTTCCATTCCCGGATTTTTCTCTGATTATTTAATGGGGAATTATCATCCCCTCGTACCACTTACCTATACACTTGAATATGCGATTTGGGGTTTATCCCCTTGGGGGTATATTTTAGTTAATATTCTCCTGCATGGTTTGAATGTTTATTTAGTGGGTTTATTAGCGTGGAAATTAAGTAAAAAGGTGAGTGTTGCAGTATTTACGGCACTTGCCTTTGGATTACACCCTTTACACGTAGAGTCTGTTATTTGGATTTCCGAACGAAAAGATGTTTTACATACTGCCTTTTTATTGGGTGCATTACATTTTTGGTGGGCTTGGATTCAATCTCCTAATGCTAAAAATTATATTGCCACCCTGATTTTATTTTTATTTGCTTGTTTTGCTAAAGGGCAATCTGTAGTATTTCCTTTATTGGCAATTTTATTAGGTGGGTGGGCTGTGCAAAAAGTAAAATTAAAATTTAAATTAATTATTCCTTATATCCCATTATTTATTATTTCTTTATTATTTGGGATAATTGCCATTTTTGCCCAACAGGCAGAAGGAGCAGTAAGAACCCAGCATACCTTTAGATTTCCGGACAATATTTTAGCTGCCAGTTGGGGTTTTTTATTTTATTTATGGAAATGTTTTATTCCTTGGCGATTATCTGCATTTTATCCTTATCCTCCTATAGATAAAGCCTATCCGGCGTATTTTTGGGCAATGCCTCCTTTAGTAATGATAGTAGGATTTGTGATTTTTAGAATACGTAAAATATATCCTGAATTGGTATGGGGATTACTGTTTTATGCATTTGCCATATTTCCGGTTATTCAATTATTACCCGTAGGAAGAGCCTTAACCGCCGACAGATATTTTTATGTACCCTCCATTGGATTATTTTTTGGCTTATTTTATTTTTTGGAGAAACATATTGTAATAAATAAGAAATTATTACATCAAGGGCTTCTAATTATCATATTGGGTTGGTCAGTTTTCACGTTTAATAGAATTCACGTTTGGAAAAATACGGAATCATTATTTAGAGATGTATTAAAATCATTTCCAACGGAATCGGTTGCCTTAAATAATATCGCTACTATGCATGCGATGCGAAAGGAGTATGATCAAGCATTAATTTATTATGAAAAAACAATAGCCGTAAATCCACATCATATAGAATCGGTTTATAATATTGGCGTGGTATATGATGAAACTTCAAGGTTTGAATCTTCGGCGGCTTATTTTAATCGGGTATTCCGTATGGATTCAAATTATAAAGATGTGCGGTATAAATTAGCACTGGCATATAATAAGCAAGGGAATGCATTAAAAAATGAGGGGAAAGGCTCGGAGGCATTAGGTTGGTATTCACGATCTATTGAAATTCTTCCCACCTTTGCTGAAGCTTGGAGTAATAAGGGAAATCAATTATTTTTTAATGGAGATTATCCTGCCGCAATTGCAAGTTTTCAAGAGGCATTACGGTTAAAGCCTGATTTTGCTGAGGCTTGGAGTAATTGGGGTAGTATTTATGGAATGACTTCTAAATTTGATAGTGCTGAATATTGTTTTCGGAAGGCTATTGATATTAATCCTGAATATGCACCCGCTTATTTTAATTTAGGGTATGCTTTATTAAGTCAAGGAAAACGAGGAGATGCAATTATTCAATTTAGAAAATCCCATCAATTAGGGCATGCCCAGGCACTTCAACAATTAACACAAATGGGAGAAAAACCATGAAAACGATAAATACTCAAAATATACCAATTTATGTGTATTGGATAATCGTTATTCTTCCAATTGTTATTTTATATTTACCTGCTTTGCAATATGATTTTGTAAATTGGGATGATCCCTATTATGTTTATAAAAATGAAGGAATTAAACAATTCAATAGTAAAACCTTAAAACATTTTTTTTCGCTTAAAACAATCATTATGGGAAACTGGCATCCCTTAACTATGTTGTCATTGGCTTTAGATTATCAACTGTTTGGCAAGACTGCGTTTGGTTTTCATCTTACCAATATAATTTTGCATTTAATTTCTTGCATTCTTATTTTTCAATTAGGGCGAGCATTTAAATTATCTGAGATTCAGTCGGTATTTCTAGGAATTTGGTTTGGTATTCATCCTTTACATTTAGAATCGGTAGTATGGGTAACCGAACGTAAGGATGTATTATTTACAGCAGCGTGGTTAGGCGCTTGGTATGTTTGGTGGAAGCAGGATCATCATAAATATTATTATTATATAGCCATTCTATTGTTTATTATTTCAGTATTATCGAAAGCTATGGCAGTAAGTTTGCCGGTAATATTAATTCTTACCGATTTTTATAGAGGCAAACCCATTAAACTGGTTAGATATATTCCTTTTTTTATAATTGCGCTAATAGCCGGAGGGATTGGTATTTATGCCCAACAAACTGCGGAAGCTTTATCCTATCGTACCGGATATACTTGGACTGACAATTTTGCCATTGCCGGTAGTGGAGTATGGTGGTATATGTATAAGATGTTATTGCCTTTAGAACAATCGGCATTTTATCCTTATCCTCTAAAAGAATCAGGAATGTTGCCCGGTTTATATTGGGCAGGATTTATAGGCGCAGCGGTATTATTGGCCTTAACTATTTGGGCAGGAATTAAGAAAAATTTCCAATTATTTTTTGTTGCTGCATTCTTTTTAATCACTGTTTTTCCAGTAATTCAATTAATTCCTTTAGGAAATGCAAGAGTTGCCGATCGTTATTTTTATTTATCTTCTTTTTCTTTATTATTAGGATTTATTTGGATAATTAATCGAATTCCATTTCCCCAAAAATATAGCTGGAGTTTGTTATTAATTCCCACCATGGTATGGGGTTATTTAGCATTTGAAAGAATACCTGTTTGGAAAAATGGAGAAACTTTGTGGTTAAATGTAATAGATCAATATCCTGATCAATCCTTCGCCTGGAATAATTTAGGAACTTTATATTTTGAAGATGGTGCATTTGATAAAGCTATACCTGTATATTTAAAAGTATTATCATTAGATACAGGATATGCAGATGGGTATAATAATTTAGGAACTATTTATGCAACCCGTAAAAATTATCCTGAGGCAATTTTTCATTTTACCCAAGCAGTGAAATATAAATCTCCTTATCCGGCAGCTGAATTTAATTTAGGATATGCATTAAATTTAGTTGGGAAAACGGATTCTGCAATTGTTTGGCTTAAACAAGCTGCAACCCACGGACATCCTCAAGCACAACAATTACTTACACAAAATAAATTAACCTGGTAATGGAGCCTTTACTTACGGTATATCCGGTTGCCAAAATTAATTTGGGTTTACATATTGTTGGAAAACGAACTGATGGATATCATTTATTAGAAACGGTTTTTATTCCAGTACCTCATTTACATGATGAACTTTCTATTTATCCTGCAAAAGGGGGAGACACTCCAACTTTACATTGCACTGGGATTGATTTAGGCGGAAACGAGGAAGATAATTTAATTATTAAAGCATGGTATTTATTTAAAGAAAAATATCCAAATCTTCCTGCTTATCATTTTGAATTAAATAAAATAATTCCTGCTGGTGCAGGCCTTGGAGGGGGCTCTTCGGATGCGGCCTTTGTTTGTAATGCCCTAAATGCCTTACAAGGTAATGTTTTATCTATACATACTTTAAAAGAAATAACATCTTCCTTAGGAGCTGACGTTTCTTTTTTTTTGGATCCTAAACCTCAATTTGCTACAGGAATAGGGAATGTGTTAACTGAAATTCCGATTGTTCTTCCGGGTAGAATAAAAGTGGTTTTATCTCCCTTTCATTCTAATACTAAAGAAGCATATAATAATCTTCGTTATGATTTATGTCATACTGAAGTTGATTTATATCAATCTGTATTAATGCCATCATCCACCTGGAAAGAAAATATCTTTAATGATTTTGAGCCTTCGATATTTCAAAAATATCCAGTATTAGCTCAAGTTAAGTCAGACTTATATGCAGAAGGCGCAGTATATGCCTCCCTTAGTGGCAGTGGTAGTGCGGTATATGGTATTTTTAATGCTTAAGTAACCCAAATATGGAAGCTAAAAATCCTTTATTAAGAATTGAGAATTTATCGATTAGCTTTCAGGAAGGTCGTGAGTTAAGACCCGTACTTAAGTCCTTATCCTTATCCATTCAACCCGGAGAATGTAGTGCGTTAGTAGGGGAGTCGGGTTCAGGGAAATCGGTTACGGCTTTATCCATCTTGCGTTTGTTATCCAGTCCACCTGCCATATATACCCAAGGGAGTATTTATTGGTCACCAGAGGGACAAACTGCGCAGGATGTATTACAATGGAGTCCTAAGGAGTTATTGGCTTTTAGAGGAAAACAGGTGGCAATGATTTTTCAAGAACCTATGAGTTCTTTGAATCCCTTGATGAAATGTGGAGAGCAGGTGAAGGAGGCACTTCGAATACATCGTAAATTGGAAGGAGAGGCATTGAATCAAGAGGCATTGCGCTGGTTTGAAGAAGTAAAGTTGCCAAGAGCTAAAACCTTATTGCAAGCCTATCCGCATCAGCTATCCGGGGGGCAAAAACAAAGAGTAATGATCGCTATGGCGATGTGTGGTCAACCTCGATTGTTAATTGCAGATGAACCTACCACGGCATTAGATGTAACCGTACAACATTCCATCTTATCCTTGATGCAACAATTGCAACAAACCTATGGGATGGCTTTGTTATTAATCTCCCATGACTTAGGCGTAGTTCGGGAGGTTGCCCAACATATGACCGTTTTGTATCAAGGAGAAAAAATGGAGGAAGGCGAAACTGAGCAAGTCCTTAAAAATCCTAAATCGCCCTATACCCAAGCCTTGTTGGCCAGCAGACCCAGAGCTGGCTGGACTCCTATCCGAATTCCTACGGTTAGTGAAGTGATGAAAGGTTTGTACACTCCGGATAATGGAATCTATCTCCAACGCAGTTCTGTTGAACGCAAAGAACAAGCCTTAGCGGTACATACAGGAACCCCTGTATTAGTTGCGAACGAGGTTACCGTTAAGTATTCTTCCCGCTCGGGCAATTCAACCTTACTTACCGCAGTAGATCGAGTATCATTAGAAATTTATCCAAACGAGGTAGTAGGTTTAGTAGGAGAATCAGGTTCCGGAAAATCAACCTTGTGCAGAGCCCTAATTGGGTTGCAGCCTATTGTAGAAGGAAGCGTGGTATGGGAAGGTCAAAAATTAAACGAGATGTCTGAATCTCAGATTCGGCCTTTGCGTTCTCAATTTCAATTGATCTTTCAAGATCCTTATAGTGCCTTAAATCCAAGGCTTACCGTGCGACAAATGTTGACGGAGCCGATTCAGGTGCATTTTCCATCTTTATCCTCCAAAGAACGAAAAGAAAGAGTAGAGGATTTACTCCTACAAACAGGGATGGATCCTGTTCAACATGGAGATAGATATCCGCATGAATTTTCCGGTGGACAAAGACAAAGGATAGTAATTGCTCGGGCATTAAGTGTTCGACCAAAGTTTATAATTTGTGATGAATCGGTTTCTGCCTTGGATGTGTCCGTTCAGGCGCAAATATTAAATCTCTTAAATGACTTAAAAGCGCAATACAGGTTTGCCATTTTATTCATTTCTCATGATTTAGAAGTGGTTCGTTATATGAGTGATCGAATATTAGTAATGCATCAAGGGAAGTTGGTAGAGTCAGGATGGTCAGATGAAATTTATGCTAATCCCCAACATCCTTATACTCAGGAGCTATTGCATGCCCTTCCGGTTTGGGCATAACCATTCATCCGGATTGTTTTTCCATTTGCGGGTAAAAGCTGAAAAACAAAACATCAAAAGGATATTCATTGTATCTTTATTTTGATTTAATTTTTGACAACATTAATTCTCAGTATTATGAAAAAAGCGATTTTAGGATGTGTTATAGGTTTAGGTTTATTTACCGCATATAATGCATTTACGGGTGTTCAGAATTCTTCTGGAAAAACAGGTTATACCGGATCTCCGGGAGAAACTACTTGTAGTTCATGTCATAGTGGTACGGGAACAGGCAATGTAAATGTTACCGGAAATTTTATCACTCCGGGCAATTTTTATGTGAATGGTCAAACCTACAATATGAGTGTGGTAATTACCGATCCTACGGCTTCAAGATATGGGTTTGGGTTAGAAGCCTTAGATACCAATAACATGAGTATTGGAACTTTGACTGCTGGTTCTGGGTCGCAAGTGCAGAATGCACCGAATGGTCGTCAGAATATAATTCATACCAATGGTGGTTCTACTTCTTCTAATGGAACCTTTAATTTTACTTGGACTGCTCCTCCTACTTATGCTGGAAGAGTTAAATTTTATGTTGCAGCTAATGCTGCCAATGGAAATGGTTCAGATAGTGGAGATAAAATATACACAGATACCCTTTCAGTATTTACTTCAGGGCCTACTCAAATGGCGAATAATATTCTTCCTCAAATTGGCATCTCTCCTAACCCTGTAATTCAAGGAAACACTGCTAGAATTCAATTACAATCAGGAGCTTATGCGTTAGAAGTATTGGATTTGTCGGGTAAAGTGATGATACGTGCAAAGGCTGCAGATCATGCTGGGGTATATGAATTACCTACTCAATTATTGACAACAGGAATTTATTACATTCGCTTAGAACAAGAAGGGAAAGTAAGTAGTAGTAGGATTTGGGTGCGATAAAATAGTGGGATTGAAACCCTATACTATATAGATAATATAGTTTATATAAAATATACCCTGCTTATTATATTATAAGCAGGGTATATTATTTTTATGGACTTGACTTCCTTGAAAATTACGCTAATTCGTAAGCCTCAATCGGGGGGCAAATACAGATCAGATTTCGATCGCCTTGGGTATTATTGATTCTCGAAACAGAAGGCCAGAACTTATGCTGATGGCTCCAGGAGGCGGGGTAAGCTGCTTGTTGACGTGTATAGGCATGTGTCCATTCATCCGCCATCACGATACGAGCGGTATGAGGGGCATTTTTAAGTGGATTATCTACCTTATCCGATTTGCCTTCTTCAATGGCTGCAATCTCTTTACGGATAGCTAACATAGCTTCACAAAACTTATCCAATTCTGCTTTGGATTCACTTTCGGTAGGCTCAATCATTAAAGTTCCTGCAACTGGGAAAGATACAGTTGGCGCATGATAGCCATAATCCATAAGACGTTTAGCAATGTCTTCCGCTTCAACGCCAGCAGTGTTTTTAAAGGGTCGTGTATCTAAAATCATTTCATGGGCAACTCTACCCGATTTGCCGACAAACAAGATTTCATAACTTCCTTCCAATCTTGCTTTGATATAATTCGCATTCAAAATTGCTTTTTCTGTAGCAGTGGTCAATCCTGGTCCTCCCATCATTCGGATATACGCATAAGAGATTAACAAAATATTAGCCGATCCCCAAGGTGCAGAAGAAACAGCAGTCATGGCTTGATCAGAACCAATCGTAACCACTTTGTGACCCGGTAAAAAGGGAGTAAGATGTTTGGCTACACAAATAGGACCCATCCCAGGACCTCCACCACCATGGGGAATACAGAAGGTTTTATGTAAGTTAAGATGACATACATCCGCGCCAATATTCCGAGGTGAGGTTAATCCTACTTGAGCATTCATATTCGCCCCATCCATATACACCTGTCCGCCGTGTTGATGAATTAAAGCACACACTTCTTTAATGTTCTCATCAAACACCCCATAAGTGGAAGGATAAGTAACCATAAAGGCCGCCAGTTCATTTTTATGCAGTTCCACTTTGGCTTTTAGATCTTCAAAATCTATCGCTCCATTTTCTTCACAACGCGTTACGACCACTTTCATTCCTGCCATAACAGCTGAGGCTGGGTTGGTGCCATGAGCAGAAGAAGGGATAATACAAACGTTACGGTGGGTTTCTCCTTTGGATTGTAAGTATTTGCGGATGACCATTAATCCTGCGTACTCTCCTTGTGCTCCTGAATTAGGCTGTAAAGAGGTAGCATCAAACCCAGTTATTTCATTGAGATATTTTTCTAGATCCGAAAAAATTTGTTGATATCCAGTAGTTTGATCCAATGGAGCAAAGGGATGCAGTTTACAGAATTCAGGCCAAGTAACCGGAATCATCTCTGCAGTGGCATTCAGCTTCATGGTGCAAGAGCCTAAAGGGATCATGGCATGGGCAAGAGATAGATCTTTGTTCTCAAGCCTTTTGATGTATCTCAACATTTCATGCTCGGAATGATAGGCGTTAAATACCGGATGGGTTAAGAAAGGCGAGGTTCTTACCAAAGATTTAGGTAAGGTAGAAGTCGCTTCCTGAACAAGGGTATCTAAAGTTGAGGGGTCAAATGACTTCCCATTGGCGGATGCAAGTACAGTTAATAAAGCAATCAGAGATTGACGGTTGGTGGTTTCATCAAATGAAATCCCTATTTTTCCATCTGTATGATAGCGTAAATTTATCTGAGCTGATTCAGCTAATTTTTTCAAGGTTGCTTGATCTGCTCCGCTAAAAGTAATCGTATCAAAGAAAGATTGTGTATGAACTTGATATCCCAATTTTTTTAATGCCACAGCAGTAACCGAAGCATAGGAATGAATTCTTTGGGCGATAGAAGTTAATCCTTTAGGACCGTGATAAACGGCATACATACTATTTAATATCGCCAGCAATACTTGTGCTGTGCAAATATTAGAGGTTGCTTTGTCTCTGCGGATATGTTGTTCACGGGTTTGGAGTGCCATACGATAGGCAGGGTTGCCTGCGGCATCTACGGAAACTCCTATTAATCTACCGGGAATATCTCGCTTAAATTCTTCTTTAGTAGCAAAAAAGGCAGCATGAGGTCCACCATAACCCATCGGGACTCCCAATCGTTGAGCAGATCCAAATACTACATCAGCCCCTAATTCCCCGGGAGGAGTGAGCAAAGTTAAGGCTAACAAGTCAGTTGCAAATCCTACCGAAATACCAGATTCATGTGCAGCCTCTATCCAATTTTTAAAGTCCTGAATTTCACCGAAGGTATCCGGGTATTGAACGATGGCAGCAAAAATATCGGAGGATAGGGGATGGGTAAGGGGGTCCGCCACTACAATTTTAATTTCGAGGGGCTCCGCACGGGTGATTAATACATCTAAAGTTTGAGGATGAACACCCGGAGAAACTAAGAGGGTGTGCGCATCTGCCTGAACTTTTTCTTTATTTCTTTCACCAAACATTAACCGCATGGCTTCAGCCCCAGCAGTACCTTCATCTAACAAAGAAGCATTCGAAATGGGTAGGCCTGTAAGGTCAGAAACAAGGGTTTGAAAGTTTAATAAAGCTTCTAATCTACCTTGTGCAATTTCTGCTTGATAAGGAGTGTATTGAGTGTACCAGCCTGGGTTTTCAAGGATGTTTCTTTGAACAACACCGGGTAAAATGGTGTCATAATATCCCATCCCAATATAGGATTTAAATATTTTATTTTGTTTGGCTTGGGTTGCCAATTCTTCCAAGAATGCACTTTCTGTTAAAGCGTCCGGAAGTTGTAAAGGTTGTTCATTGCGGATAGTAGCCGGGAGGGTCTGATCCATCAACTGATTTAAGTCTTGGGCTCCAACCACTTTCAACATTTCTTGAGTTTCCTCTGCCCCAGGGCCAATGTGCCGGTCAGTAAAATTTTCTCTGTAATCGAGATTTAGTTTCATACGTTAGCTAATAACAACAGAATTAACAGTAAAGTTACAGCGAATGCCCCATATTTGTATAAGGTTTTAGCTCAGTTATGCTACCTTCTTTAGAAACCTATGAAAGGAAATTATACTGTATGGAATGGTGAGGAATGGGTTTCTCAATTAAGCCCCTTATTCCCAATTGGTAATCGTGGTTTCAGATATGGAGATGGAGCGTTTGAAACCATAAGAGTGGTTTCAGGAAGAATGGTTTTTTTTTCTGAACATATTGCAAGGCTTAGAAATGGAGTAAATATTTTAGAGCTGAATTGCCCCGAATTAGACGATGTTTTTACCTTGAAAGAATTGGGGCTATCGGTGTTAAAACAAAATGAGATTAATAAAGGGGGAAGGCTGAGAATATGGGTGGTTCGTGCGGGGGAAGGAATGGATCATTCTATAGAAAAGTCAGTTCATTTTTTTATGGGCGCCGAAGCCTATCCTCATAATTTATATCCAGAGGTAAGTCCTAGGAAGGCAATTGTGTATCCCAATCCATTATTGTTATCCTCACCGCTTACCCAATTTAAGTCTTGTAACCGAATCGCGTATCAAATGGCAGCTCGTTATGCAAGAACCCGAGGTTTTGAAGAAGGGTTGTTGTTAAATCAATTTGGAAATATTGGAGATGCCGTAGGGGCAAATCTTATCTATTCTATTGATGGAGATTGGTTTACCCCGGGAAGTTCAGAAGGCGCTATTCCTGGGGTGTTAAAACAGTGGGTACAAAATTCAATTCAAGATTCAATTACGAATAGGCCCTTGAGGATAGAGGATCTTTCTAAGGTTAACTATATTTTTACAGCCAATGTGATGGCAGGACCAGTTAGTTTGGTATCAGTACATATGGGAGATAAAACCTTCCATTTTCCTGAAAGCCCTATGGTTGCTAAGATTCGAAAAGAACTCAATAAAAAAGTTAAAGCATGAAGAAAAAACTAAAGATGCCTTTGTCAGATGGGTTAGTGTATAGCACCGATCCTGAGTATGTAAGGAATAAATTAGCCGAAGAAGACGCATATACAGAGGATACCTTACCACCCGCACAACAACAGCTTCGGATATGGTTGGAACGCCAAAAAGGAGGGAAGGTGGTAACTATTGTAAAGGGGTACAGTGGTACCGAAGATTCATTGGAACAATTAGGTCGTGATTTAAAATCACAATGTGGCACTGGCGGTTCGGTTAAAGGAGGGGAGATATTAATTCAGGGGGACAAGAGACAACAAGTTTTGAAGATATTAAACGATCAAGGGTATGGGGTAAAACTTGCAGGTGGATGAAACAAAAAATTGGGATCGTATTATCAGTCTTGTGGTATGGAATAATTACCTTGTTTTCCCATTTTCCAGGACAGGAATCCTCAATACAATCGGCATGGGTGATGGGTTGGTTTCAAGAAATAGGGCTAATTACCGACCCTGAAGATTTTTCAGAAGTAGGATTTTGGATCCGAAAGTTGGCTCATTTTTCACTTTATGCAGTGTTAACCTTTTGTTTGAATTTATCTGGATTGAGATTAAGGTGGGTGATTATAAACTTAATCCTTTTAGCCAGTATCGATGAATTTCATCAGACTTTTATTCCGGGCAGAACAGGTACTTATAAGGATGTAATAATCGATTGTTTTGGTGGAATTTTCATGTTACTTTTTATTAAATTGAATATTCGACAGTCATCCCGAATTATTTACCGTTCGCACGTGTAAATGCCTGTTTTCGACGATTATTGGCTTTATTCTTATTAGTTTTAGATTCAATTATTAGTTCATAGTCCGAATTATCACTTTATGATCCTCACTTCTACTTTTTACATGCTCTCTCAAACGGTTTTTAGAAGGATTCTGTTAATTGTAATACCTTTTCTGTTTGTTTTTGGAGGATTAGTTTTTTCACAATGCCATGTGAATATTGGCTTTGAACAAAATAGTTTCAATTTATGGACAGGCCGAACAGGGTCTCACAACGGTGTTATACCGGTTAATACCCCTACTGTAGGTATTGTTGGAGGACGACATACAATTACCACAGGTGGAAACGATGCGATCATTCCGGCGATACCTCAATTGTGCCCCATACCTGGATTTGGAAATTATTCCGTTCGGTTGGGTAACTCGGGAACTGGTGCACAGGCTGAACGACTAACCACCACTTTTACGGTTACTGCCAATACCTCTGCCCTTTTATTTGCATTTGCTGTAATTCTTGAAGATCCAGGGCATAGTCAAAATTCTCAGCCCCGTTTTGAACTTAATATTACCCAACCTAACGGTCAGCCCCTGCCTTGTGGTAACTATCTTTATATTGCCGGAAACAATTTACCAGGCTTTCAGACTCAGGGAGGAACAAGATATCGTAACTGGCAACAACAATCTCTTAATTTGATTCCTTTTATTGGGCAAACAATTTCTGTAAATGTATTAACAGCCGATTGTTCAGCATCAGGTCATTACGGATATGGGTATTTTGATATGACCTGTAATTTGTTTCAGGTAATCAGAAGATATTGTCCTGGGGATCAGGATGCGATTTTAACGGCACCTTCCGGCTTTTCCTATCAGTGGGCTCCAGGAGGGCAAACGACCCAATCTATCTTGATTCAACAACCCGTTAATGGAGCTAC
>RFSG01000046.1 GCA_009924095.1 Sphingobacteriia bacterium | reverse complement strand
GAATGTAATGACCCCGTAAGGGATGGGTATATTTCACGCCTTTGTAATAATAATCTGTTCCTAATAAAAACTTTATTCCAGGCTTAAGAAATACTCCTTCTGTATAATAATTATTATATCCACTATATCCTATTTTGCTATTTACATATCCTCCCTTAACCTCAAGGTTAATTCCTACTTTCAGTACTTTTTCGTATCCTGCGATGACCCTGCCTCCTACCAATCCAAAAGGTTCAAATTTTATGGCTCTTCTTTTGTCTAAAATTTCCTGTGACTGATTCGCCGACATTTCATCCGGAACAATTTGTTCCACCTGCCCATTAGAAAAACGTATCTCTGATATTTTATTTCGATCCACCGAATATATTGGACCGGTGGGATTCGTTTCTTTCTTATATCGTATATCCGTTTCACTTATCTCAATTACCTTACCTAACAATTTTTCTTTGTTTTTATAGATAATAGTATCGGATTGAGCAAATATAGTTGAGCCAGAGATAACCCAAAAAGTGAGTAACAGTAATTGATATGATTTCATCGTATTTATAATTTACCCTAAATATAAAATAATATAATCGAAATAAAATTTCAATTTTTTTAAGCTCCTAAATGCGAAGCGTACCCTTCAGGGTTAATGGTAATCTTTTTAGGGGTGGAATAGTGTTAAGCGGTGTATCGAAGCGACTGGGTGGGGACGCAGTTGCTATATTGCACTCTTCATCTTTTTTCCGGTCGCTGAATAGGTCAGTAGGAAGGTATTGAAGTGAGCCGACTTAGCATTAAGGCTGCGCTTCTGTATAATATATATAAATCTTCATCTGACACTCTATATTCCCCTTATGGGCTTTTCAGCGTCTGGGAATTATTATAATAAATGTAGGTATAATTTTATATAATAAATATGATGATTACTTTAAATGCGGAATACATTTTATCTAGTACATCAAAAAATAAAAAAATAAATTTGTAAATGAATAGATTAAAATAATACTATTAACCCATTCCTAAATTCAATAAAGTTTTCAAAAAAAAGAGAGTAAAGCACAATTTTTTTCTAAAAATTAAAGCCCCAGGCAGTATATATAAAGGCACGGTTGCCCCCGTAATATTTAAACAACTCAAAACCCAACAGACCTCTTAATCTTTTAACTAAAGCAAAATCTAATCCAAGGGTAAGACCCCAGAAACCTTCTAACATTACTTTCTTATAACCCATTTTAAATAATCTATCATATTTCGAATTAAGGAATGGGCCAGTGAATATTCTGAATTTTTGTTGAGGTGATAAAAAAAAATTTAGTTTTACATCGTAGTGAATTATTAGGTTTTCACCCCAATAATTAGTATTAATATTACTTGAGAACCTCTTTTTGCTAAAAAATCGTTCATAATTAAAACCCAAAAAAAGATATTCCTCAATCGGTTGTACCCCAATTGAAAATGAAATCACATTATTTCTTAACAACAAATTTGATTTATTTCCAACCCTATTTACTTCAGTAAAACCAGTATTGGGTCTTTTTTCATCTAAAACAGAAACCCGAAACACCACACCATCTCCCACCAGTTGCGGTACTTCCTCCAACACCCGCCATACTATTTGCTTTTGTCCGGCGGTGATGCTTTTACCCACATCGCCACTTACTTTATTCAAGGGTGCAGAAAAAGTCTTGCCATTGTCAGTGCTTACTTCTAACCTGATTTCAACCGGGAATGAGGAACTTAGGGTGTAGGATACCTTAATATTTTGACCGCTCTGCTCGTGCTGAATACCGGAAACCTGCTGCCCCACAACCCGTGAGATGCAGATAAAAAATAAAATCAGTTGAAAAAGAAAAACTTGCTTCACCTTTCAGGACAAAAATAAACATTCTTAATTTCATCAATAGTATTTTTGTATTATCTCTTTGAACTACCTTCAATGCTTACTAAAACCCTGATTCTTTCACTTTGTTTGTTTATGAGAAAAATGGAATGCCACAATTGAAAAAGTAAGCAATTGTAATAAGCTATCTGTGCTTTATTATTATCAATAAAAATAGTAACTACCTATTTAATTTATGATTTAAAACGAATATCTTATATTGATCTATACAGACATGTTCATCAATAATTAGTCTTTTGTTAAAAATATATTTTATTCTTCTTCAATAGGGTTTAAATGAAAGAGTAAAGTAGAATCAATGGATGGCATCAGATTATATAATTTACTTAAATCTCGATCATTTCTTTTGCAAATAGAAGAATTTAAATAATAATAAATTACCATCTGACAAAAATTATCATTTTGAATATTTAACATATCAACATACTCCTTTTTTTGATTATGGCTTAATATTGTTTGTCTATCAACATATTTTATAAAAGAAAAAAATTGATTGAAAAATGAACCTAGTTTGTTACTTATGCCAGAAAAATAGCTTTTTGTAACTTCACAATGTTCAACTTTCTTAAGTTGATTAATATATTTTATTTGTAAGTCTCGCTGAATATTCAATTTTTTAAGGTGTAAAGACAGCCTAGCAGTGTCAACATTTGAATATCCCCAATAGAAAGTTGCAAAGGCAATATCCAGTTTTTTATTTTGTGACAATTTATTCATTAAGCTGTCTCTTTCAATTAATTTGTATGCTGTTTTAATCTGCTGATAACACGAAACCCAAACAGCATTTCCGACTATTTTTTTGCATGATTTCGGACTTACTATGGAAATCTCAAGAGTATTACTTCTATTATAATCCAAGTTTTTGAAAAAACGATTTTCAAATTGTTGTAGATTATTTAAGTCATTCTGGTCTATAATGGTAGCATAAATTATTAAAAAACCGGCGAGTGCAAATATAGGGCCCGTCAGCCCATTTATAAACTCCCCGAAACTTGAAGCTGTTTCTGGCGTTGTTTTAATGTTTTTCTTAAAGAAAAGTTTGCTTATTAAACCAAAATATATATCTGAGGCGGAGCCAGCAATGACCAAAAACAATGAGAATATTAATAGGAGGTCGCTAAGATTCATATAGTTATTATTATCCTGTTTAAGTCAGTTCAGGCCCTAAAATACACAATTGAAAGTATTTAGCCTTGTATTGGAATCTTTGGGAACCTTGTTTCACATAGTTTATTTAAAAAATCCACCATGAATATTATTTCCAGTCTGTTGACAAGCTGTCTCCTGCTATTGCTCTCCCTGCCTCTTGTTGCCAATTCAGGTACAAAACCAGCAACACAAACGATGGTTTTCCAGGAAAACAAAGGTCAGATTCATGATCAGAATTATGCATCCCGAAAGGATATTCGATTCGCAGGGACGGCTGGAAACCTGAACTTCTTTCTCAAGACAGGAGGAATTGTTTATCAGCAGGTACAGCCTACCCATTTTACAGCATCCACCGATAAAATGAGCGGGGAGGTTACGGAAATGCCAACTGCCTTATCCTATTACAGGACCGACATTAGCTGGGTGAATAGCAACCCGGATATGGGTTTCAAAACATCGGAGCCGATTCAGGGATTAATGAATTACTACCTTCCCTCCTGTCAGAATGGAGCGCTGAATGTAAAGAGTTACGCCTCGGTTCAATATCAGAATTTATATCCGGGTATTGATGTATTATGGTACTACGAGAACGGGGGACTGAAATATGATTATCATTTAAGTTCGGGTGCCGACTACCGCAGCATTCAAATGGAGGTGAAGGGCTATACGAGCATCAGCATAGATCGCCAAGGGGCCTTGCAAATCCACACTCCAATGGGCATACTTTCAGAAGATGCTCCTTTGGTGAAACAGGGTTCGAAAATACTTCCTGCCAAATGGATTGTGTCGGGATCATTTGTTTCCTTTGATATCGAAGGCGTTCAGGCGAACGAGGCATTAGTGATTGACCCTGCCGTTCGTATGTGGGGAACTTACTATGGCGGAGGAAGCACTGATATGATTCGGGCAGCAGATACTGACAACCAGGAGAATGTGTATGTGGTAGGCTATACGAACACAACAACAGGAACCTTATTTGCCAGTACCGGAGCACACCAGGGAACTTTTGGCGGAAGTCTTCAGGACGCAATCATAGCCAAATTTGATTCTTCAGGAAATCGTGTTTGGGGAACTTACCTGGGTGGCACACAATCAGATGAAGCACTTGCCTGTGCTGTAGATGCCGGCAATAATCTATATGTTACCGGTTGGACTCGCTCCACTACCACTAATTCAATATTTGCCAGCACCAATGGCTATCAGACTACCCATGGCGGTGGAGCAGATGATGCATTCCTATTGAAGTTTAATAGTAACGGAGTAAGGCTCTGGGGTACTTTTTATGGAGACCAGAATGTGGATGTGGGTCATGCCTGTGCCGTAGATCAAAATAACAATCCCTTCCTGGTTGGCTTTTCACAATCTACGATGAATATTTCAACTACCGGTGCTCACCAGACTTCGCAGGCAGGTCTTGGGGATGTGATTGTGGTGAAGTTTGATTCAGCAGGGGTGCGCCAATGGGCTACTTATTATGGGGGGCCAAAAGCAGACAGGCCATATGCCTGTGCCGCTGATCATTTAGGAAATATTTATTTCACCGGAATTACAGATTCAATCACCAACCATTCCGGCATTTCAACACTGGGGAGTCATCAGGTGAATCCGGGGGGAGGCACTAAGGATGCCTTTTTGGTAAAACTGGATGGGAGTGGCGTGCGTCAATGGGGCACTTTTTATGGAGGTGCAAATGCAGATGAAGGAAGAGCCTGTGCAACAGACGCCTCCGGAAATGTGTACATCGGAGGAAATACCTATTCCGCCAATGCAATAGCGAGTACGGGAGCTCATCAAACTACCTACTATGCTACCAGAGACGGGTTCGTTGCCAAATTCAATCCGTCAGGAAATCGCCTCTGGGCCACCTATATTGGTGGAGGCCTGGGAGATTGGATCGGTGCGCTATCCACCGATGCTGCCAATAATCTTTTTGTAACCGGTAATACTACTTCTTCAGATTCCATCTCTACTCCGGGAGCCTTTCAACCCACCAAGGTGAGTATACAGGATGATGCCTTCCTGATAATGTTTGATTCTACCGGTTTGCGACTTTGGGGTACCTATTACGGAGATGTGGATCAGGATGCTTCCTATGCCTGTCCTACTACCCCATCCGGATACTTATACATTGCCGGAAGTTCTCAGGCAGTTACCAATATTGCTACCACAGGAACCCATCAAACCACCTTTGGAGGTGGATTTGGAGATGGCTTTGTAGTAAAATTCCAGGTAAGTTCAGTATCTGCACCCTTAACCGTTTCGGTAACATCCAATAGCCCGATTTGTGCAGGGGATACGCTCACGCTTACTGCCTCTGCTCCAACAGGAACTACCTTTCAATGGACCGGCCCGGGTGGATTTACTGCCAGTGGAAATCCTGCTATCGTTTATAGTGCTACACCCAGCAATGCAGGAACCTATACTGTAACCGCCACCTTAGGAAACAATACCAGCACAGCCACACATGTAGTAAACATTAACCAGCTACCTCCCGTTGCTATTACCCCAGCCACTGCGGTTTCTATTTGTCAGGGAGATTCAGCCCTGCTGACGGCTACTGGTGCGGTATCCTATGTGTGGAGCAACAGTGCGTTAACTTCAACTATCTCTGTTAATTCTGCAGGAACCTTTACCGTCACCGGAACTGATGCAAACAGTTGTGTTTCTACCTCAGCACCAGTGGTAGTTACTGTCAATCCTATCCCTGCAACTCCCACCATTACAGGGCAAAATACTGTAAACGCGAATCAATCCGTTACCCTTACCGTTTCCGGATCTACCGGCACTTATTCCTGGTGGGATGCCTTTACCGGAGGAACCCAATTAGGTACCGGTGCCAATTATACCACACCCAATTTAATTGCAAACACAACTTATTATGCCGAAGCTCAGAACCTGGGTTGTACTTCCATCAGAGATTCATTCACTGTAACGGTGGTGAGTATAACTCATGCGACAGATTGGGTAAATTCGGAAGAACTGGATATTCAGGTTTTCCCATCACCGGTGCAGGCAGGAAAAGAGATATTTATCCGTCTGAAAGGATTGCAAGCGATAAACCATCCGATACAATTGAGTATTTACAGCCTGCACGGGCAGAGTGTGTTTACTGAAACGATTCCTGCATCCGGAACCCTGACCATAGCGCATTCATTGGATGCAGGAACCTCACTCAGTGCGGGAGTGTATCTATTGGAGATAGCGTATGAGGGCAAACAATTTGTTCGGAAATTTATAGTTGAATAGACGGATTGTCTTTTTGAGAAAAAAACAGCTTTCGGGCTGTTTTTTTATTGTGGTGAAGTTAGTGCGTTACCTCATGCAGGTTGTTCAAAATAAACATGAATTTTATCATTTCTATAAGTTGGCATAGTCAAAGTTGGATTCAAAACGGATAAATACCATTGGGGGAATTTGGGTGACGAATTAATCCATGCGATTTTGCAGGATGGCCACAACATTCCTAATCCTGTTTTGTTTAATACCCTAAACAAAATAGTAGGAATCCTTAAAATCTCTTACCGCTTCATCTGAGGCAGTTTCCCTGTCATGGCCCAAGCCTTATTAGGGGTCTTCATGAACATTTCATCACGGAATACTGCCTGAGGAGCCGAATTACCTGCTGGATACTTGTTCTGCTGCGTCCTGGATTTCACATGAACAATAATTTCAGTCATCACTGCATTCGAACACCGGGCATTCTGGAATATATTAAGAATTTTTAAATAAACCAGTCTCCAATCCTGCAAAGAAACGAAACCATCTGCCAAAACTGGATGTGGGGAAGACCCGATTTACCTTGACAGGTAGCTAATTGGGGCAAACCCCACGCACCAAAGCTTCGGATGCTCATGCGGATTCGATACCCTTAAACATAAAAGAAAAAAATCGAGAAAAACGAATCAAGAGGGATTAGAAAAGGACCATGCCGCCGGAAGTAATTTCGGAAACCGGTATATCCTATTGGGAAATTGAGATGTGCCATTCACCTGAAATTCTGTTTCTTTGTATCGGGCCGCTTAAGGAAAAATACTAAACCAGATGAATCAGGAGTCGATATATGCATTAATAATTGCAGTGCTGATTATTCTGCTTGCCTACCTGATAGATAGAACCCGAAAACTCAATTACCTCTTGCAGGGTCGCCTGTCAGAAAGCCACAACCTTCAAAATCTGTTGGTAGCCGGAATGTACATACAGGACTCTGAGTCCAAAAATAATTTCCTGAAAGCGGTTACCGAACTCATTCAATACAGTTTTAGGTCACAAAATACGGTCTTTGTACCTCTTGAAGAAGAGATTCAACAGGTGAACCATCTAATTTTTGTCCATAATATTCGCAATCGAAGCCATATTAATCTGGAAATTAAACACTTAGAGCCCGGCGAAGTGAGCTACCGGATTCCACCTTTTATGCTCATCACATTAATCGAAAACGCACTCATTTATGGAAAGCTCAATAAAAAAGCATCGATCCGATTGATGCTGGATGCACTGCAGGATGACCTGTATCAAATAGAGTTGGGAGGATATGAATTACCCGATGCAAGAAAAATTTCCACGCCTGCGCCCGGACATGGCATAGACTTTGTAAAACAGCGACTTTCGTATATTCATGATTTAGCACCCACACCCTTGTTCAAGTCAAAACAATTATACATCAATAGCACGAACAAGACCCTATGTCTGATAATTCCCATTTTGAAATCTTACTGATTGAGGATGACCACATCCAATCGGATTACTTACAGAATTGTATCAAAAATAATTTCCCCAATGTAAAATTACAAAGGGCCTATTCCTTAATGGAAGTCCAACAGATTCTCCAGAATGCGCACCCTCCCCTGATTATTGCAGATGTGGTATTGGGCAGTCAAAACATTTTCATGGGGCTGAATGATCTGGACACAACCCGGCAACAAATTATTTTTTTAACGGCCTATGAGGAGTTTCGTGTACAGGCATTTGAATGGTATGGATTAGACTTTATTCTGAAACCAGTGGATGAAGCAAGACTAATAAAAAGCATTCAATTGGCAATGCAAAGGTATCAGGCAGGCGTTTACACAAGTCCGGATATCCGCTTTTTACAGGAAGAACTGGCAGGTAAGCACATAACCCATATTGCGTTACCGTTAAGTAACAGTCACAGAATCGTATTAATAGATGATATCATTGCCATTGAAGCGGAGCGAAGCTACTGTAAGGTTCATCTTCAGGATAATTCGGTTCAATTACTATCGAAGAGTCTCTCCTGGATGGAGGATAAACTAAAAGAGATAGGATTTGTCAGAACCCATCGGTCCTGGCTGGTCAATCCCAGGCATATAATTGAATTTATCCGGGGCAATCATGTAGAATTAAAATTATCAACCGGACTACTGGTAGCGGTTACTGAATCCATGCGCAATCGGGTATGGGAAATACTGCGGAGATTTACCATACTGGATTAGTTCGGAAGGCCATAGCCACCATAGGCAATTTAGATTGGCCTGCCCGGAAATAAGCAAAACATAATCAACAAGAAGGAAACTATTTTTGTCATGCTAATCTCAGCGTTTTGTGTGAGGCGAACTGATATAGCAGTGGAGTCCAGAAACCACTTTCCAAACGGCCTTCCCTGTAAGGAAAAATAGGGGGAGTACCCGAAAAGCCAGGTGAGTAGGAAGAAAATTTATCACTATGATATCAAAAAAAATTATTTCTCTAATTGGGTCCATTGCCCTAATGGTAGCCTTTTCAGGGTGTTCCATGCGTTTAATTGACTTTACAGTAATCAGTTCAAAGAATGTCAATCTTAAAATTGACAAATCACAAGGTATTCGGGTTACTGGTAACAGCAATGGTTTCCTTGGTGTAGGAGCGTCCATCAAAGATGCGATGGACAATGCCCTGATGAGCGCAGGACCAGATTATGATTTGTTAATTGACGGAGTAGTCAGGGTGAACGATTATTTCTTTGTAAGCGGTTACCGGGTAGAAGGAACAGCGGTTAGCACATCAAAAATGAAAGCTATGATGAGTCCGGCAGAATATGAAGCCTGGTGCAAAACCCACAAATTAAACTCTGCCGATTAATGTTTTTAAAAAAATAAAGATTAAAAAAAAGCACTCTGAATAAATACAGAGTGCTTTATTTTTGGGGTTCTACGCAGTTTTATGTGGGTGAAAACTGAAAGATAAAATTAAAATGAAAACCGTATTCAGCCCTTTAAATAAAACACCAAAACTCGAGAGCTATGGCTTGTGGGCTGATTCCCTCCCCTTTTCGGGGATGGTCAGGGAGGGGGTTGGATGCAGCAGGAATAAGGATTGAACTCAATTAAAGGTAGATTGATCCACAATTAATAACGTAGAACCATAAGAATCAAATTGACCAATTCTTCCGATCTAGAATAAAAACAATAAGATTTTACAGGACTGAGGGCAATATGAAGGAGGATTATATCGACTGTAACATTAAGGAAAATAATCAGAATGATATCCAGAATTTAATAAAATGTGTGTTATAATTTGAAACAACTTAATCGGTCGAATCCGCTCCGTCAGACCTTAAAGGAATTCGCTTAACCACAGAAACTTATTCCCCTGCTTACTGCAAGCCGGAGCTTACCTGGAAATAATCCAGGGGCCACAACACCAATCAAACCTGGGGCTGAGATGAACCTTCCCCTCATCCAATGCATGGCCCCAAAAAAACCTCCGCAATATCCCTAAATCCAATAAAGAAAAAAGCAGCGCCCTCATACCGGTAATCGAATCAAGACAGAATCCCAATCTAAGAAAACAGGGAATTGATTCTCGAGGTAGAATTCTGGATAAGCTACAGGAAATTCAGGCAGGCAATCGGGAAAGTAACCTGGAAGCATCGGAAATTCCTATGCTACCATAGTGTCCACAACTCTTTAATTTGATTAGCATATGACGGGATGTATTTCCGGACCTGCCTGCAGGAAATTCAGTCGTTGTTTTGTTTCACTTATCAATCACAAAAAAATGAAAAACCTTTTTGCCCTAACACTCTTAATCACTTGTGTGCTTTTCACCCCGGGATGTCGTCGTTCCGGATGTACGGATCCTGACAGTATTAATTACGATGACAAAGCCAAAACCAATGACAACAGCTGCGAATATGAAGGAGATGTTTTATTTTGGTACGGCAAATCCGCTGCCGATAAAAATATAGCGGATGGCATCACTTCCCTTACTTTCTATCTGGATGGTCAGGTCATTGGCTCTTCCGCGGGAGATGTTTACTGGACCAGTGCTCCTAATTGTGGCGAGTCAGGTTCTATTACAGCCACCAAAAAATTGGGCTCCAGCAAAAATAAGAACTATAAATATGAGGTGAAGGACCAGGATGGGGATATGGTATGGTCTGGCAATGTTACCCTGACCGGAAATAAATGCCAACCCATTCAACTTTTGTAAACGAATAAATGCCAATTAAAAAAGCCTGCATCCGGAGCAGGCTTTTTTTGTTTTATGGGGTTCACACGGAAACGAATGAACCTTGTTACCTACTATTCCAAAGACAGATAGAGGAACAGGGCTTCAGGGGGGAATCCTTTACCGCTTCATCTGGGGCATCTTTCCGGCCAATGCACCCATTTTTCATGGTTAATAAGTATCCCTTGTGAATTGCTCCTCAGTAATGCTCACGTTTGTTTGATTATTAACACATATAAAAAAAATTAGATTTTGTTTAATTACAAGTTGTTCTAAAAAAGGAGAGTTTATACCCAGATTTATCAAAGGCAAAAACAAAGCGTCCAATTAAACAATTCTTTCTCTCTTATTTAATATTTAATCGACTAATTTTCAAATTCAATATTTTATCTAAAATTAAATTCTTCCCTCAATTATTTCCCCTACTAAATTTGGATCTAATAATGTCGAAATATCTCCTAAATTATTAATTTCTCCTTCTGCAATTTTGCGTAAAATCCTACGCATAATTTTACCCGATCGTGTTTTAGGCAATCCCGTTACTAATTGAATTTTATCCGGTTTTGCCATTCTACCAATTCCTGATGCAACCCCTTCCATAATTTGATCGTAAATCAACTCCATTTCTGGAATAGAATTATCTAACACCACAAAGGCATAAATCCCTTGCCCTTTAATTTCATGGGGAAATCCTACCACCGCACTTTCAATTACCCCGGGACATAAATTAATCGCATTTTCAATTTCAGCCGTTCCCAAACGATGTCCACTTACATTAATTACATCATCTACCCTACCCAGAATTCTATATAATCCACCCGGTTCTCTTCGCGCTCCGTCCCCCGTAAAATAATATCCCGGATAAGTAGCGAAATAAGAAAGTCTGAATCGTTCCGGATCTCCATAGGTACCTCTTAACATACCCGGCCAGGGAAAACGAATGGCCAAATTTCCCTCACCAGTATCCTCTGTTATTTCTGTCCCCATCGCATCTAACAATACCGGCTGAATGCCCGGTAAAGGATGCCCAGCTGTTGCAGGAGGAGCTTCGGTTACCCCAGCGATAGTAGAGATCATAATACCACCGGTTTCGGTTTGCCACCAAGTATCAACAATAGGGCATTTCCCTTTTCCAATATGCGCATGATACCATTGCCAGGCTTCCACATTGATGGGCTCTCCAACGCTACCCAATATTTTTAAGGTATGTAGGCTATACGACAAAACCGGGTCAATGCCTTGCGCCATCAACGACCTTATCGCCGTTGGGGCAGTATAGAAAATTTCAACCCTATGTTTATCTATGATTTGCCAAAACCTTCCTGCATCTGGCCAGGTAGGAATGCCTTCAAACATTACCGTAGTTGCCCCTTGTAACAAAGCTCCATAAAGCAAATAGGAATGGCCAGTAATCCATCCAATGTCTGCGGTACACCAAAAAATCTTTCCCGGAGCATCACATTGAAAAACATTGGCAAAAGTGTATCCCGCATATACCATATATCCCCCACAAGTATGTACTACTCCTTTAGGCTTACCGGTGGAACCTGAAGTATAGAGAATAAATAATATATCTTCACTACTTCTTTCCACGGGTTCGCAGAAATTAGTAACGTTTTTTATTAAATCAGCATAGGCATAATCCCTGCCAGGCTTAAGATGCAGAGGCCAATTCAGACGATTCACCACTACTACTGCCTTTACCCCGGTGCTGATTTCTAAAGCTTCATCTACTATGGCTTTTAAAGGAATTTGTTTTGCCCCACGGTATTGTCCATCAGCAGTAATCACCCATTCCGCCTGAGCATCGGTAATACGATCTGCTAAAGATTGAGCACTAAATCCGGCAAATACTACCGAATGTATCGCGCCAATTCTGGCGCAAGCCAATACCGCAAAGGATAATTCGGGTATCATGGGAAGATAAATACATACCCTGTCTCCGGTCTTTACGCCCAGGGCAAGTAATATATTGGCCATGCGATTTACCTCTTCTAAAAGTTCAGAATAGGTAAATTGACGACTCTGCTCTTTGGGATCATTAGGCTCCCAAATCAAAGCGGGTTGATTACCCAACTGTTCAATGTGCCGATCTAAACAATTCTCCGTAATGTTTAGGGTTGCGCCTTCAAACCAGGATATATTAGGGTTATGAAAATCCCAGGAAAGCACGTCATTCCAGGGTTTACGCCAGGTATAAGCATTCGCAATGTTTTCCCAAAAGGCTTCCGGATGTAGAATACTCTGGCGATAAGCCTCCTGATATTCGGCTGGAGTTTTTAATAGGAATGACATATGCTAAATAAATTCCTAAAGCGGATAACTTTAGTAAATAAATATAGCATTTTTTGCTTTAAGGATTACACACCTCACAATCGATAGGATCTGCTTCCGCAGGTTGATTGGGAATAGTTTCCCGGGTTTCGTTTCCACAGACATTACATTTGCGAACCTGATACATTGTTCTTTGGGTAGGAGATCCGCAATATTTGCAGGGCAAACCGGGGAGTTTAGACTGAATAGCAAATCCCGGTTGATTACAAACAGGGCAAATAGACAAGAGGGTATCCACCAGTTGATGGGTTGCTTGTTCAATGATTTGCATTCGACCGGGATGTAAATGTGCCCGGTAATCCGGGACTAACTGAAAGGAGTCCCCATTTAGGTTTAGGGCTTGCAGAGCCTGGATAACCGCTTCGGGAGAAGGCAATGCTTTTTGCGGTGGGAAAGAATGTTGGGTTTCCGGGGAAGGGATTATCATCCAGTGATGATCTTTTTGGTGATGTGCGGTTAGCCAATCCTGGGCGGTATTAAAATCGGTTAAACTGATTTGCGGTCCCCAGGTATCTAGGGATCGTATTATTCCCCAATAATATCTTTCTTTACTAAAATCTGCCAGGAGCACCAATTCCTCATGAATGGTAAGTCCCATGATCTGAGGATGAGAATAAAATGAAGCTTCTGTACTCACCTGTAGGGGGATGCCCGAAGCCTCAAAGCCCATGCGGGCTTTGGCTTTGGCTGCCTCTCCGGGAGGTAAGGTTCTGGGTATTTCCCCGCTAAAAGTTCCCAATTCATCGGTTGGAATCTCTGAAATCGAGACCACATCCTGTAAGGGTAAACGCGATGTTACAACAGTACCGATAACCTGAGCCTTGTGATGTGCTGATGCAATGCCTAACGTCTCCCCGCCTATCCAGGACACAATGCTTTCAGGCCATGACATATAAATTTTTTATTCTCCCTGTCCTAAGGAAAACCCACGTTCCGATCCAAAGAAGAACAAGTTTTCTGTTTTAATTATTTCCAACCCTTCATTTAAAAATGCTTGTTGAATGCTGAGCAAATGGGCAATGGTAATCATAGGATATCCCTTTCCTTCTTGTTCTGAATCAATAATTCTACATCTCCAATGATCTGTACAGAAGGTCTCCGGATGCCCATCAGGATATACTTTAACCCCCCGATTAGAAATCATTTTTAATTTCAATCCGGAGTTTAACAATACCTTATCTATTTTTTTACCTAATTCATTAGCACTTAAGGAAGGTTCATACACAAAAAAATCTGCTCCCACTAAAATGCGGGTAACGGGTTTACGTTCATAAGCAGGAATTTGAATAACCTGACCACTACCCTCTTCAACAGGTGCAAAATGATTCGGCTTTTGACCTAAACGATCAATTACTGCCTGAGCAAATTCCCGGGTACCTACTTTTTGTTTACTTACCTTAGCATCATAAATATCAGCAGTATGAATGCCATCTTCCAATGTTTTAAGCCAGGCATTATGAATGGAAACTGCTGCTGCATTTCTACCAATATGCCTTAACATAAGGATTGCACCATTCAGTAATCCAGAAGGATTCGCAATATTTTTTCCGGCTATATCAGGAGCAGAGCCATGAATCGCTTCAAACATAGACACTTTTTCGCCTATGTTCGATGACCCACAAAGCCCTACGGAACCTGCAATCTGGGCAACTATATCTGAAATGATATCTCCATATAAATTCAAGGTAACTATCACATCAAATCGTTCAGGAGTATCAGCTAATTGTGCACTTCCAATATCAATAATTTTGAGGTCTTGTTCAATTTCAGGATAGTTCTTCCCAATCTCCCGAAACAGGGTACTATACAAGCCATCGGTCAATTTCATGATATTATCTTTCACCATCGTAGGAACGTGCATATTCAAAAGCGTAATGAATGATTTTTTCAGTCCCGGGAACGGATATAATTTTTAAACATTGATATACCTCAGGCGTTTGGCGATGCTCAATTCCTGCATATAAATCTTCTTCATTTTCCCGGATTATAACGATGTCTAATTTTTCATGTTTAGAACTTACATAAGGATACAAAGATCTACAAGGGCGAACGTTCGCATAAAGACCTAGTGTTTTACGAAGGGTTACGTTTAAACTTTTATATCCTCCGCCTTGAGGAGTAGTGATCGGTGCTTTTAAAAAAACCTTAGCAGCACGTAAGGCATCCCAGGCCGTATCGGGTATACCGGAAGTATTGCCGGATAAATATACTTTCTCCCCAGTTTCAATCCATACGGGTTCGATGCCTGCATTGGCGGCTTCAAGGATAGACAAAGTGGCCTCCATAATTTCGGGACCGATTCCATCTCCAAGGGTACATTTTTGAATTGCTCATATTTAAGTTTGTTGTGGGGAAAGGGTTAAGGTTTGATTGCAGATATGGGTAATAAATTGTTGAATTTTCAAGGGATCTGGGGAATTGCCGGTGTCGGTTAAAGAGGGCAAATATCGCATATGATATTGAAGGGTATGCGACATTTCAATAATAGTATTGGCTAAGGAATGGGCATAAGGATAATCTGGATTATTTTCTAGAATGATTCCAGCAATCATTTGATTTAAATCCTTAAAAGGTTTAAATAAACTCAGGCGATTATCCTCGGTTACGTGTTTGGTCAGCCAACATTTGTGGGCTTCTGAAATAACCAAGTTACGCAAGGATTCAGGGGTTGCAGTTCCAGGCTGATAAGGCTGACCTTGGAATAAACAAAGCACTTCAATGGCATTCATCAATTTATCCCATGGGCTTTTACTGGGTAGATTTACAATAAACAAATATTGTTGCAACCATGACCAATACAAATCAGAACAATACAACAAGAACCGATGTTTATTCTCAAAATATTTATAAATTGTAGCTTCTGTAGATTGAATGTTGATCGCAAGTTTTCGAAACGTAAACTGCTCGTATCCCAATTCATTCATCAACAATACACCTTGTTGAACGATAAGCTTTCCTAAACTGCTGCAATCCGGATCCCTGAGATATAAATGAGGATTACTATGTAAGTGAATCGTTATTTCCAAGTATTAAAGTAATACTATGCAAATGTATAGTACCACTATCACATTTCAAAATAATGCGCACCCAGGAAAGTTTTCCTATTCCTTATGCTTCCGGGGGAAAGGTATTTGGAAAAACGATTCTTTTTTACCGGTTTTTAGGGGGGCATTGACTTTTACTAGTGTAGGAAAACACCCACCAACAGGAATAAAAATTTTAATAACCAAATTTTCAATGAACAGGGATAGTTTATTCGTTATTAATCAGTAAGACAAAATGTTAGTTATTTACGAATTTCCGCTCAAACTAAATCTAATTTAAATCCTTACGAATTATTCTCTAATTTTGAATTAGAATTATTGAACTTATTTTTCAGTAAACCAGTATCTGCGAAAGTTATAAAATCCGAAAACAACAATTTAACCCGATAAAAATGACATTACAAGAAGAAAATGCACAATTGCGTCAGCAGGTTAATGAATTATTAGGATATCTGAAAAAAGACCTAGAAATCATGGATCTGGCCTCTGACATGATTTTACGTTTCACCCTTTGTGGCAGAATATCTTATTTAAATAAAAATGGTTTAGACTGGCTCAATTATGAATTATCGGAATTAAGCAGCAATGGTCTTGAAAAAATTATCCTCCCCGAAGATATTGAGTCGGTAAAAGACCATTTAAATCATCATCAGGAAAATTGCCCGACTTCTTCCTATTTAGAATTCAGAATGATAACTAAAAAAAATGAAACCAAATGGATGGGAGTTAATTTTCATAGTATTCTTAATTCTGATAATTATGTAGAAATTACAGGAATCGGAAGAGATATTACAGAAATCAGAAATACCCAGGAGCAATTATCGAATAATATTTCCCGTTTGGAAACCATCCTGGTTAATTTGCAAACCGGAATACTGTTGGAAGATGAACACCGGAAAATTATTCTGGTAAATAAAAAGTTCTGCAATATGTTCCATATCCCCATTCCTCCTGAAGAAATGGATGGAATGGATTGCTCTCAATCTGCTGAACAGGTAAAACATTTATTTAAACAACCTGAACAATTCGTTCAAAAAATTTCAGAAATCCTGAGCTCAAGGAATATTTCAATAGGTGAACGTCTGGAATTAGCAGATAATAAAATATTTGAAAGAGACTTTATTCCTGTATTTACCGAAGGTAAATATCTAGGCCATTTATGGCAATATAGAGATATCACCCCTCAGAATGTAACTGTACTTTCCATTCCAACACTTAATAACTGATATAATTGGATTCCTTTACAGTATCAACGTCAGATTAACACAAGCCCCCATAAAATAAATCTGTACGTTCAGGAAGGGCTCTGCTTTATATTATAATCTTAAAGTTAATCTACCAGACTAATATTTAAGGTTAATAACCCTGGGTTACGTTTTTACACAAAATGGAATTAATTTAACCAAAAAACATATTTAGTAATAAAAATAAAACTAGAATAATATCACATTCTTAAATTGAATTCAAAGGATTGTCAAGAATGCTTTTATATTCACCATTAAAATAAATATTCATCAAAATATAACAGAAAGGTATTATTTTTTATATTTTTGAATTTCGTTAGAATTAACCAATGGAAAAAAAAATCGGCAAGCGGCTGCGTGATTTAAGAGAAAGCAGGGGACTAAGTCAGGAATACGTTGCTGATTCGTTGGGCATTAGTCAGGCTACATATTGTAAAATTGAAAATAATCAGGTTAGAATAAACTCTGACCGTATTTATGAATTAGCCTTGATGTACAATATTTCTATTAATGAATTCTGGGGAGTAGACTCCACGCCAAATCAAACCTATGATTCTGCAATTACCCCTAAATCCAATACCGTAAACTTTACTAATCCTTATAAAAAAGAAGACTCTCTAGAAAACACTAAAATGGAAGAATACGTGAGATCCTTAAAAGATAAAATTCGTCTGTTAGAAACTCAAATCGAAATTATAAATCAGGAAAAAAAATTTAAGGATATGGAATAACCTAGGGTTTTGATGAAAATCATCAAAACCCTAGGTTTAGTACGTAGTTAAAATAAACTAACATTCAAATTTATTATCCTCCTTCTCTATTCCTTATTCATTCTATGATATTCAATAAAATTAGAATCCTTTTTGACATTGATCCAGATTATTTCGTGAAATATTGAATAATATTTATTTATACTATTTAATCCATTAATTAATCTTATATCTCCTTAAAATAAAAATCGGGTAGATGGGATCTACCCGATTTTAGAACGAAAGAATAAGATGTGAGATAACAAAAAAAAGTATCTCGTGTAAGTCGTTACAATATTAGGGACAGTTTCTTTATGTTCTTATTCATATTATGAAATTCAAGCTAATCTATTAAGTATAAAAACCAAATGATATAAATTTATAACATCTTCAACTGTTTAAATTACATCATTTATCCCGAAAACACTTTCAGTATTTCCCATTGTAATTAAAAACCCTCATTCGATTTTCAAGGATTTCCTATGAATGAAATATAATCCGGAAGTATCGTATAAAATTATCGTGAAACCTGGAGATAAAATAAAATAAACCTAATGGGATCAGGCCTATTTATTTGAACGAAAAACTATTTTGGGCAAAACAAAAAAATACCCTGCGTAAGTCAATTCAAAACTAAAGAAATTTACCAACGGGTATTCTTCATCTTCTGAAATTCAGGTTTAAGTATTGATTTCCAGTCCACAATAATAATATATCCTTTACAACATTTATTTTCAGGATATGTCCTCATACCGAAATAAAACAATAAATAAATCCTCCTAAAAAACATCTTATCCATAATTCCTTTTAATAACTATAGGTATCCATCCTATTTCCCATGAATCTATCCGAACAATTCTTCTTACAGCTTAAAAACAAAATTATGAGGGTTTGGTTAAGCATTGTCTTTCCACTTACGCCAACCGATTCAACGATTCGAAAAAGTAGAAAATCTATTTCAAAGCTATAAAAGGAAAATGGGGAGTAATGGATAATAGATCAGAAATCAAAAAACCCTATTTTACTAGGGTTTTCAATTAATCAACAGGATAAAAGGGGTATTACCTGAAATTGTTAAAAAGTAATGATCTGAGGATATCTTACAACTTAATTTTTGATACATCTACAAAAATAACCTTCACCGTAAAATGGGCTATCCGTTACAATATCTTCATGTAAATAATCAATGGAAAAATAAGCAGGTTTGCCTAAGGCATCTAAATACCAATAGCGAACGGCTTTTCCCCCATGAGGATATGATTCTAAAAATCTTCCGGATAAAGTAATAAATCCATCCGGACTAGCATGAAATCCAGTTTTATCGTTTCCATTTTTTTCTGCCCATCCTGTAGCGGTCTTTAAAACGCCTACATCTGAACGTTGAGCCTCCGGATTCCACGTTAATCTTCTTAATCCTTCTATGTCTTCCTGATTAGGTAATCTCCATCCTTTTGGGCAAATTCCTCTGGAGTCAGTAATTACTTCAATGGAATATACTTTCCCCTTTGATAAAGCACCCGAAGCATCATACGCAGGAGAAGCACATCTGGGGGTTTCTTTCATCGCTACCCAATCCTGTGCATTATCTGCCGTTTCTATAGGTTCGCCACTTTGATAATGGGTTAGTCCTAAGGACTGACTCATCCAAATCTGATTGCCCAACTTTACTTGTGTAAATGGGGTTTGTCCTGAAACCTGAGAAACCCATAAAAGTACCAGTCCTACTCCAATTAGTGGAGCTGAAAAATTAAAAGTTAAGCGTAACATTTGTACCATATTTTTAATCTTTTGGAATGAAAAAAATTGTTAACCGGGATTGAAAGTATAATGCTATCTAATGGAATACAATTCATAAAATGCATATCCACATTAAGTTTTATTTAAGCCATTTCCAGACCCTCAAAAACGATGATTTGGGAAAACAATGTGAATAAATTGCTATTGCTTACTTTTGAAAAATGAGGTTGGATTTGCCCGATTACCCGGTTAAAACATTACTTCCGGTTGTAACGGAAGGATTAGATAAGCATTCTTTAGGATTATTAGAAGCCCCTCCCGGAAGTGGTAAAAGTACTTTGGTTGCTCCCGGTTTATTAGACGCTCCTTGGTTAGGCGGAAAGAAAATATTACTACTACAACCTCGCAGATTGGCCGCCAAAAGTGTAGCCCATCGTATCTCAAATTTATTGGGAGAAGTACCCGGCAAAACGGTTGGATATCGGGTTCGATTTGAATCTTTAATATCTAAAGAGACTCGTATTGAGGTGATTACAGAAGGGATTCTGTTACGTCAACTCCAACAGGATTGTACCCTTTCAGAGGTAGGTTTGATTCTGTTAGATGAATTCCATGAAAGGAGCCTCGATGCCGAGGTAGGTCTTGCCTTGTTAAGAGAAGTTCAACAAGTCCTTCGGGAAGACTTAAGAGTATTGTTAATGTCGGCTACTTTAAATGGGGAAGAACTCTCGAGAAAGTTGGGTGGTGTTCCTATTTGGAAGGCAAGTGGACGACAATATCCCATCACCATTACTTATGCGCCAAGTCCGAAGGATATGCCCTTGGCTACTGCCACCAGTCGCTTAGTGAAGAAAATTTTAAGTACCCATCCTCAAGGAGATATTTTGGTTTTTTTGCCGGGGATTGGGGAGATTTCTCAGGTGGCAAAATTGCTACAAGAAGCGGATGCAGTAGTACTTTTATTATATGGAGATTTGGCGCTCTCTGAGCAGACCCAAGTTTTGGAACCACATCCAGAAGGAAAGAGAAAAATCATATTAGCTACTGCCATTGCCGAAACGAGTTTAACGATTGAAGGAATCACAATTGTAGTAGATAGCGGGCTAAGCAGAGTATCTCGTTATGATCCCCGTTCCGGGATGAATCGCCTGATTACCGTTCCGGTTACTTTAGATGCTGCAGATCAACGAGCAGGCAGGTCGGGGCGAACGCAGGCAGGATATGCCTATCGTATGTGGGAAGAAAAGGCAACGGGTTTTATGGAATTGCGCAGAAAACCTGCGTTGGTAGAATCTGATTTAAGCAAAGTGGTGTTAGAACTGCTTAGCTTTCGTCCGGGTGCGATTGCTTCTTTTAATTGGTTAGATCCACCACCTGCCGGAGCAGTGGAACAAGCAATCGAAATACTAGAAAAATTAGAGGCTATTAAAGAAGGGAAATTAACCACGATCGGCAAGGAGATGAGCAAGATCCCGGCACATCCCAGAATTGCCAGAATGTTGTGGGAAGGGCAACAACAAAACCTGCTTCCCCTGGCAGCAGCCATCGCCGCACTCTTAGAAGAAAAAGACCCCCTTCCCGCAGAAGCAGGAACCCACCTGGGATTAAGATTGGCTTTGCTGGCTGGACAATCGGTGGGATTCTCACCCGACCGTCAACGTTTACAAGGGATTCAACGGCAATATCAACAATGGAAAAAAATATTTTCGGATAAGGATAACCCTACTCAGATTCAAGGGATAGAAGACAAAGCCGGAGAGTTGTTGTTTTATGCCTATCCCGATCGGGTGGCGCAACAACTGGCGCCTCATTCCCCAAGATATAGACTCCGAAATGGATATATCGCTAAACTGCCAGAGGGAGACCCTTTACAATGGGAACCCTGGATTGTTATTGCACAGGTATTGGGTGACCCTAAAGATAGTCGGATTGTGGCTGCCTTACCTTTTTCCCCAACGCTGTTAGAATCTCAATCGGTACAATATGAAACTTTACAATGGAATGAAAACACAGGGGAAATCTCTGCTGTAAAGGAAACCAGGGTGGAAGCTTTATTAATCTCTCAACAAACACTCCCTCACCCTTCTGCGGAAGTTTTAATTCCCTGGCTTAAGACCTTACTTCAGCAAAAGGGAAGTCAGCTCTTAGATTGGAACGAACAAGTGTTAAACCTTCAGGCACGTATTATTAACTTACAACAATGGAGACCTGAGTTTGATTTACCGAATGTTTCTAGTGAATCGTTATTTATGCATCTGGATTGGATGGAACCTTTTTTAGGAGAGATTAAAAACACTCTTGCGTTAAAAAAGATACCCTTGCTTACCGCAATTAATTCCTTGTTAACCTGGGAACAACAACAAGTTTTAGATAGACTTGCGCCTGAAAGTATAGAAGTGCCAACCGGTTCTAAAATTACCATACAATATTCTGTAACAGGTGGGCCTCCAGTATTAGCGGTGCGATTGCAGGAAATATTTGGTTGGTTAGAAACGCCAAAAATTGTGGAGGGAAAAATTCCTTTGCAGATGCAATTATTATCACCTGCGTACCGACCTGTTCAAGTAACGATGGACTTACAAAGCTTTTGGCAAAAGGGATATCAGGAGGTAAGGAAAGATTTGAGGGGAAGATATCCCAAACATTCCTGGCCGGAAGACCCCTTTACCGCTCAGCCCGTAAGAGGGGTGGTGAGGAAAAAGAAGGGATGAAGGAAATTGATTGTATGTATTTTAATATAATTTATCTCATATTTTATTCTATAATTATTATATATTTTTATACCTATTTTTTAT
>RFSG01000045.1 GCA_009924095.1 Sphingobacteriia bacterium | reverse complement strand
ATAATAATCCAAATACGACTTGTAATAATGCAGCAGCAAAATCGGTTAATAATTTTGCAAATCCTTTTTGAACTGTTACTACATCAAAAAATCTATTCATTAATTCCGGAGGATAATATTTCCCAAATGCTTCTACCTGAATGCGTGGAATTCTAAACGCAAACTCAAATGCTTTTTTTGCAAAAAATCTTTGTTGTAAAGTTTCTACCAATATTAATTGTAATACCTGTAATCCTCCTGTCATTAAGGTTCCAAATACTACTGCAACAATTAATAAAATCATGGTATCAGCAATGGCTCCACTCATCACAAAATTGATGATGGTTTGAACCCCTATAGGCAATGCCAAACTTAACCCTCCAGCTAATAATGCATAAATTAATATATAGTAAATATCATTACGTTCAGAATTTAATATTTTAAAAAAACGACTTAATATATGGCGTGGACGAAAATTTTGTTCCTCCCCAATATCTTCTATTAAATACCCAACTGTATATTCTAATTTTTGATCTGCATTTAAAACGTCTAATTGTAATCCAGATAATAATGCTTCTATAGAACTGAAGTTTTGGGTAACGCCTTCTTCTCCTACAAATGCAAACATTTCCAATTTTCCTCGTCGTGAATGAGAAATTACAACTGGATAGGGATTTGTGCCGGGTACCCACAATATATGGGGCGGAAAATCGCTCCCCAATAATACTCGATATTCTCTTAAAGTAATTTCTCGATTACTGATGTTCAGCCCTAAATGTTGTCCAATCATAGACAACTTTTTCAAGATGGCGTCATTTTCGGGGTCTTGCTCCATCGGGCGGGTAAATAATTCTCGAAGTTGGGTCGCATCCACCTTTAACCCCGAAGCTTTGCCTAAATGGAGTATTAAATCATTGAGCTGCTGAATTTTCATGTATCAATCACAAAGATAATAGCTTGTCCCTCAGGATTAAAAATATAATTATTATGAATAGTGTTATCTTTCGCTGACCTTGAACGTTATATACCTCTGAATTGTTACCAATTTATAAGCATAATCACATACCCCGTATGTTTACCTTTGTACTGAAATGAAACCTTTGCCCGAAGTGATTTTTAAAGATTGTGGTAATATCTCTTATGCCCCAGCTTGGCAATTACAAGAAGAGTTGTTGCAAATTGCAGTACAACAAAAAGTGAAAAATCGAACAGATCCAAATCTGTTTTCTCTTCCTATTCAATATTTATTATTCTGTGAACATAAACCAGTTTATACTTTAGGGAAAAGTGGAAAACAGGAAAATTTATTAATGACGCAGGAAGAACTAAATGCTAATGGAATAGAATATTTTCCAATTAATCGTGGAGGAGATATTACGTATCATGGTCCTGGACAAATTACGGGATATCCTATTTTTGACTTAGAACAATTTACTACTGATATAAATATTTATCTGCGTAACCTGGAGGAAGCCATTATTCGAACTTTGGCAATTTATGGTATTCCTGCTGCTCGCTATCCAGGCTTAACTGGTGTTTGGATAGAACCTGAAATTGAGTCCCGTGCCCGCAAAATATGTGCAATGGGCATTCGTTGCAGCCGTTGGGTAACTATGCATGGATTTGCTTTTAATGTAAATACAGATTTATCTTATTTTAACAATATTATTCCTTGTGGGATTTCAGATAAAGCGGTTACTTCTATGCAACAGGAATTGGGGCTTTCTTTAAATATGGAAGAAGTGAAACATCACTTACAAAATGAGATTGCATCCGTATTTGGATTTATTTATTCTACCCCTGCACATGCTGTTTAATTCTGTATTAATTATTTGGGCTGCCCAATTTTTAGGAAATATTTTTTTTCTGAAACGATCGCACCGATTTAGATATAAAGCAGGATGTTTTATTTGGGTGGGTGCTTTTCTAGTCCATATTATTAGTGCTTTCTGGTTATTGCCGTGGTATTTGAGATTAACGACTAGCGAAGACGATCGTATTTCTGCTGCCGGATCTCAAACCCCAGGATGGGATAATCCTTTTTTTCTGTTTATAGCTGGATTTATGGGAAGCATATTTTTACAAATTATTTTTAATACCGGATTAAAATCAAAAGAAGACACTTTACCCGAACTTTATGGACAAGATTAATTAATATCTCCATTTAGTTTGTAGCTTTACAATAGATATTAAATATTATGATGAGAATTCGTCCATTAATTGCTATTATTTTCCTTTGGAGTAATTTCGGTTTACTAACTTTATCTGCTCAAGTAGATACCTTTAAAATTGTTTATTATAATCTTTTAAGATTTCCCGGAAGCACCTCAAACCGAGTGGATTCAATTAAAGCAATTATTGATTATTTGAAACCAGATATTTTTGCGGTTGAGGAATTGGAAGATATTACTGGCGCTAATCTTATTCGGGATAATGCTTTAAATCAAAATGGTCGTTCAGGATATCAATATGGTACCTTTTATGATGGATATGATTCTGATAATTTAATTTATTATAAATCTGATTTATTAGGATTAATAAAAGAAGATACCATTCCTACCAATGGATCTACCTCTTTTGGTCAATCTCGTTATATTCGACATACTCGTTTATTTTATAAGGACCCGAATTTAGCCCAACATCTTGATACTGTATTTCTAGATATTTTTAGCATGCACCTTTCCGCTTCTATGGGAGGAGTAGATAGCATAGAACGCCAGTTGCAATGCCGTGATTTAAAAAATTGGATGAATACAAAAACCGGATTAAAATATATTCTTGCTGGCGGTGATTTAAACTTGTATACCAGTAATGAAATAGCTTATCAAATTTTATTAGATTCCGGAAATTATAAAATTAAAGATCCTATTAATCGTCCAGGGAATTGGCATAATACTTTTAGTTTTACGGATATTCATACGCAATCCACCAGAAGAAGAGCCTTTAATGGAGGCGCTACCGGAGGGTTAGATGATCGCTTCGATTTTATTCTGGTATCGGATAGTCTGATGAATACTACCTCTAGAGTAGTTGCGCTTCCTAATACGTATAAAGCGGTTGGAAATAATGGCCAATTATTTAATGATTCCTTAACTCACCCTCCCATTAGCACTGCTGTGCCTTGGTCTGTTTTATCTGCGATGTATAATAATTCCGATCATTTACCGGTGTATATGGAATTTATAATTAAACAAAAAGTAATTACCCTTACCGATCCAGAAGCAAATGAGGGTTGGAGAATAAATATTTTTCCCAATCCATCCGATGGAGAATTTAGATTTAAAGATTTACGCACAGGTTCAGAAGAAATATTATTGGAAATTTGGAATCAACAAGGAAAAAAAATTGAATCCTTTAATTTTCCTGCAGATAATTCCGAACATTATTTAAACCTTCAACATTTACCTGCTGGGATGTATATTTTACGAGCGATTTCTGGTCAGGAAATTCATCAATCCCGCTGGATTAAAAACTAATTTATTGAATGGAAGGCGCAATTACCATTCTGGATTCTCAACGGGCATTTAAGATGCTCGAAAGAATTGCCTGTCAGATTGAAGAAAATTGTTACCCGGAAAAAGAATTAATTATTCTAGGGATTGATGATAAAGGATTGTGGTTAGCACAACAATTACAAAGTTTATTAACTGGAAAAATTTCTTGTACAATAGAATCTGCAACCTGTCAAGATAAAAGTAAAGATTCAGCAACAGTGGTTTTTTCAGCTTCGAATTTTCCGTCCGGAAAAACTTGGTTAGTAGTAGATGATGTTTTATACTCTGGACGAACTTTATTTATTACTATTGCAGGATTAATACCCTATTCTCCAAAACGAATTTTGTCTGCTGTATTAATAGATCGTGGACATCGGCAAATACCTGTGTCTGCTGATTTTACTGGTATGGTGTTGGCAACTACTTTACAAGAAAAAGTTAAAGTGGAAATTGATATTTCTAATAAAGAAATTAAAGGATATTTAGTTGGTTAAATCGAATTAAATTGGAAGTAATTACCCATCAATACTCGGCTGCATTAAATACAGTGGCAGAATTAATTAAAGAACAAAAATTAAAAGGATTAATAGATCAATTACCAACCTCTTATTTAGAGATGGCCATGATTTATGTATTCGCCTATCCTCAACAAATACCCCAAGATCTTACTCGAATTATCTCTTTCTTGAAGCAAAAAGAAAAACAATGTCAGCAAGAAAAAGATATCCGTGGATATGGAGAAGTGTTGGTTACCAGAGTGGCATTGCTCCTGATGGCAAGAAAATATACAGAAGCTTTTAAGGTGATTCAATTACCCGCAGTTGAAAGATATTATGCTAAAGATATATATATTCTAATGCTGGAATTTTATCAGCTACCGCTTACCATCAGAAATGGCAAAGCTAAACAGAATGCTTCTGAACAGATAAAATTATTTAGTAACAAATTATATCAAATAGAATCTGAAACCAACGACTCCATTTATCAATACCTCACCGGATTTATGCAAAAACTATTGCCCTCCTTTTTACCTGACGCATCTCGGGGAATTGCCAAAAACCCAAAATAGTGTGAACTCACAGTTATATTTTTTAAAATATTGATAAACAATAGGATATAATTTGTGATATCATAATATCTCTTAATAAAGAGGATTAATTAAGCGTTAAACGAAAGATGGGAATATTTTCTGGAGATACTTTTGCGTTGTTAAAACAATTTTCTGTTTAAACCCATAAATTATGAGATCATTAAGTTCAATTCCTCGTTTTACGCTTCTTTGTTTATTGCTTACCGGATTATGGGCATGTAAGAAAGAAGACTCCAAGAATAACTCAAATGGCAATGGAGGCGGGGGAAATACCCCTACTCAGGTACTGGTTATTGAGAATGGTGCCCGCACGCTGCAACCCGATCAGAATTTAACCTATTCAGCAGTATTGGTGAGTGCTTCAGGGGTCACTCCGGCTACCGGAGTTACCTGGTCCTCCTCCTCCACTTCTGTAGCTGAAATCAACAGTTCCGGAGCATTAGTTATTAAGGGTACCGGGCAAACTACTATCACTGCCTCTGTTACCAGCGGTGGGGTTACCTATACTACCTCTGTTCCTTTGGGCATAAGGCTTCCCGGGGTATTTGCAGTCGCTCCGTCTGCAGTAGTAATAACCCCTAATAATCAGATTCAATTAGAAACGGTTTTCTTTGGACAAGGTAGCACCAATTATACCTACACTTCCAGCAATACCAATGTGGTTGAAGTAAGTAGCACAGGATTGGCTAATTTCAAAAATACAGGAGAAGCACAAATTACAGTAACTGCCAGCACACAGCCCGACAACCCATTTATTATACCCGTATTGGTGGTAGGTGCCCCAACCGTTTCCTTGCCCGTAACACGAGTAGCCGTAACCCCTGCAAATGGAGAAATTTTCCGTGGCGAAACGCTTACCCTAACAGCTAAAGCGTATGATGGAAATAATGCGGAAGTATCCAGAACCTTTGCTTGGTCTACCTCTGATGCCAACATTGCTACAATCACTTCCGCTGGAGTCTTAAGCGGAACCGGAATTGGAAACGTTACCGTGTTCGCTAAAACGGATGGTATTATTGGACAAGCGGAAGTATTAGTAAATCCGGATACCATTATTATTGTAGAACCTTTTCAATTTTCCCTTGCTCCAGGGGCAACGAAACAGTTTACCGCGAAAGCCTATAATTTAAGAACTAATACCTTATTAACTGGGATTACCAATTTTATTTGGGAAGTACCAACGTACGGCATTCCAATTTTTGATATTGCTACCGTAAATAGTACAGGATTGGTAACCATGCGGTCAACTGCAACCCCTGGTTTAGCTACAATGGTTATTGCCCGCACCAACAGCCCAACCGTAATGGAAGGTGGAGCTACCTTGACCGTATCTATGAGTCAAGGGGAAGATTGTGGCACAGGTAATCCGGATGTGGCTACCATTAACGTGGCACAAGGAAACACCATTAACCTGAGTTTGATCAGCACGCCAATGGTGAGCTTAACCGTAAGTGCCTTGGATGGCTCAGGAAATCCTGTGAGTGGAGACCCTGCATTAAAATATAATAGCAGCAACATAAATGTGGCAACCGTAGGTACAGATGGTACTGTAACAGCCACGGGTCAAGGAACCGCTACCATTACGATCTGCTCAGGTACATTTGCTAGTAAAACAGTTACTGTGAATGTGAGTTTGTAATAATATCTTTATTTACTAAATGAAAAAGCGTTACCTAAATAAATGGGTAACGCTTTTTTTAATTGTAAAAAAGTATTTATCGAATAGATACCCCTATCCCTTGTTTATATTCTTCATACACGGCCCGAATGCCTTCTTCAAGGGTGATTTTAGGTTCGAATCCTGTGGCGCGTAAACGACTAATGTCCATTAATTTTCTCGGGGTTCCATTGGGTTTAGTGGAATCAAAAACTAATTCTCCAGAATATTCAGTTATTTTTTTAATTAATAAGGCTAAATCCTTAATGGTAATTTCAACCCCGGTTCCTGCATTCATAAATAAACGATCATTATAGTGAAGCATTAAATGCACCAATGCTTCGGCCAGATCATCCACGTGCATAAACTCACGCAAAGGAGAACCATCTCCCCAGATCATTACTTCAGATTGTTGGTTAATTTTCGCTTCGTGAAACTTACGAATCAGCGCAGGTAATACATGCGAATTTTGCAAATCATAATTATCATTTGGACCATATAAATTCGTGGGCATGGCCGAAATAAAGTTGCATCCATATTGATCCCGAAAGGCCTCACATAATTTAATCCCTGCAATTTTAGCAATGGCATAAGGCTCATTGGTGGGCTCTAATAAGCCGGTAAGCAAAGCGGTTTCTTGTAAAGGCTGAGAAGCCATCTTGGGATATATACAAGAACTTCCCAAAAACAATAATTTGGTTACTTGATGAGTATAGGCGGCATGAATCACATGATTTTGAATCATTAAATTATCATACAAAAAATCAGCACGATAAGTATTGTTGGCTTGTATCCCCCCAACTTTAGCCGCAGCTAAAAATACATATTCAGGTTTTTCAGATTCGAAAAAAGAATCAACCGCTACTTGATTTCTTAAATCTAATTCTTTTGAGGTTCGGGTGATAATCTGATGATATCCGAGCGATTGTAATCGTCGAACGATAGCAGATCCCACCATTCCCCGATGGCCCGCTACATATATACGTGAATTAAGTTCCATAATTAAGAAGACAAAAGGTAAAAGACTTCAAACGAAAATTAATAGATAAGATATATAATCTACTATGGTTATGATTATGCAAGCAAAGCATTTTCCTTTTTACGGCGGAAATACTCTAAGTCAGCATCCACCATCATCTTACACAATTCTTCCACTTCTGTCTTGGCAGTCCATCCCAATTGAGTATTGGCTTTGGTTGGATTTCCAATCAGTAAATCCACTTCTGTTGGCCGATAATATTTAGGATCAATTCGAACCAAAACCTTACCAGAATCTGCATCTTTCCCTGACTCTTGTTCTGCTGTTCCTTCCCAAACCAAGGTTTTTCCAATGGCAGAAAACGCTTTTTCAACAAAGTATCTTACGGTATACGTTTTACCGGTTGCCAGAACCCAATCTTCTGCCGTTGGATGTTGCATAATCATCCACATTCCTTCTACATATTCTTTGGCAAAGCCCCAATCTCTTTGGGCATCGAGGTTACCCAGATATAAGCAATCCTGGAGGCCAAGTGCAATTCGAGCAGCTGCTTCAGTAATTTTCTTAGTTACGAAAGTAGATCCTCTACGAGGCGATTCATGGTTAAATAAAATCCCATTGGTAGCATACATTCCGTAAGCTTCCCGATAGTTTATGGTAATCCAATAAGCATACAATTTAGCGGCAGCATAAGGAGACCGAGGATAGAAGGGAGTAGTTTCACTTTGAGGAACCTCTTGCACCAACCCATATAATTCAGAGGTGGAGGCTTGATAAAATTTACTGATTTTTTCCATCCCTAAAAGGCGGATCGCTTCTAAAATCCGTAAGGCTCCAATAGCATCCGCATTACCTGTATATTCAGGGGTTTCAAAAGAAACTGCTACATGCGATTGAGCAGCCAGATTATAAATTTCATCAGGTTGTATTTTTTGAATCAGGCGGATTAGATTGGTGGAATCCGTCATATCCCCATAATGCAAAGACAAATTCACCCCTCTTTCATGGCGGTCATGATAGAGATGATCTATTCTTTTGGTATTGAAAGAAGAGGAACGTCGAATGATTCCATGCACCTCATATCCTTTTTCCAACAGGAGTTCTGCAAGATAAGAACCGTCCTGGCCGGTAATCCCGGTAATTAAAGCTTTTTTCATACGAATCATAAAGTTACATAACCTCAACCTAAAAGTTAGAAAACCCTTAGATAAAATCCTAAAGAATTACCCTAAATTGGGATCCATATGGAAACCTTGAAAAGGATTAGGCCAAATTTTTTACAAAAAGGAGCAAAAGTGAGATTGATTGCTCCTGCACGCAAAGTGACTTCGGAAGAAATGTTGCCTGCTATTCAAGCCCTAAAGAAACAAGGATGGATCCCGGAATTGGGGGATAATTTGTATGCTTCCGACCACCAGTTTGGAGGAACCGATGAACAGAGATTATCGGATCTTCAAGCTGCATTGGATGACCCCAATCTTCAAGCAATTTGGTGTGCCCGGGGTGGATATGGCGCATTAAGAATTCTGCCCAACCTAAAATTTGAAGGCATTCGTCAATTTCCGAAGTGGGTAATCGGATTTAGTGATATCACAGTGATTCAATCTGCTTTAGTAAAACAAGATATTATTTCCTTACACGGACCGATGGCTTTTAGCCTTACCGGAAATCGAACCGATGCTACCAGTATTCGCCTCCTTTGGCAAACCTTAAAAGGAAATATATCGCCTATTCAATATCGCCATTTATTAAAACCTCCATTAATACGAGAAGGAATTGCCACAGCACCCTTAATTGGCGGTAATCTTTCTTTACTAAATCAACTGAGTGGTACCCCATGGCAACCCGATACCCGGGGGTGTATTTTGTTTCTGGAAGATTTAGATGAATACCTCTACCACATTGACCGAATGTTGCGAAATCTAAAAGCAGCAGGTTGGCTGGATCACCTAGCAGGACTGGTGGTGGGATCTTTTTCTGATTTAAAAGATCATACAATTCCCTTTGGAAAAAATGGACTTGAAATAATTGCAGAAATTATGGAAACCGTGAATTGCCCGATTGCCTGGTATTTTCCGGCAGGTCATGAAAAAAAGAATTATCCCTTAATGATTGGAGAAACCTATACCTTAGAGGTTAAGGGACATACGGTAACGCTTTCTCCTCAAAACATAAAGGAATAGTAATTCCATTTATAAATTTAGTTATTATCTAAACCATACCGCCTTGACGCATTTTGAATGACAAAATGTCATTGGTATAATCCTTGTCTGTAAAGCCCAAATCCAAAAAATAAAAATGACAACAACAGAAACCGGAAGTATTTCCATCCATACCGAAAATATTTTTCCCATTATTAAAAAATTCCTCTACTCAGATCATGAAATATTCCTGAGAGAGTTGGTTTCTAATGCGGTAGATGCCACGCGTAAATTGCAATATCTATCGGCCCGTGGAGAAATGACCGGAGAATTAGGGGAGCTAAAAATCAAAATAGAAATTAATGCGGAGGAAGGTACACTCTCCATCCTTGATGCAGGGGTAGGGATGACCGGAGAAGAAGTAAAAAAATATATTAATCAAATTGCTTTTTCAGGTGCAACTGAGTTTCTGAACAAGTATGAAGAAAAACCTGAAGGGGGCCAATTGATTGGCAATTTTGGATTAGGGTTTTATTCAGCGTTTATGGTAGCCCAACAGGTAGAACTTACCACACGTTCCTGGCAACCAGAAGCTGAAGCGGTACAATGGAAATGCGATGGCTCTACTGAGTTTTCACTTGCTCCCGCAGAAAAACAAGCCAGAGGAACAGAGGTAAAACTATTCTTGGCAGAAGATGCAAAAGAGTTTTTAGAAGGCGATAGGATTCGGGGAATCTTAGAAAAATATTGTCGGTTTATGCCGATAGAAATTGAGTTTGAAGGAAAGATCATCAACGAAACCCATCCCTTATGGATGCGCAAACCTGCTGAACTTACCGATGCAGATTATATATCTTTTTATGAAAAGTTGTATCCTTATCAGGAAAAGCCACTCTTCTGGATTCATTTAAATGTTGATTATCCCTTTACGCTTACAGGGATTTTGTATTTCCCCCGGTTTCGGCCTGAAATAGATCCTAATCGCAACCGTATTCATTTGTATTCTCGTCAAGTGTTTATCACGGATGCAGTAAAAGAGGTGGTTCCCGATTTTTTAATGTTGTTAGAAGGGGTGTTGGATTCTCCCGATATTCCTTTGAATGTTTCCCGAAGCTCCTTACAAGGAGATCCTAACGTAAAGAAAATCAACGCCCATATCACTAAAAAAGTAGCGGACAAACTGGAAGAATGGTTTAAAGAGGATAGGGCAGGATTTGAACAAAAATGGGAAGACCTACAATTGTTTGTGAAGTATGGAATGTTGAGTGAGGAAAAATTTAAAGAAAGAGGACAAGCTTTTTGTTTGGTTGAAAATCTCGAAGGGAAAAAATTCACCCTATCAGAATATCGGGAATTTGTTCAGGCAAATCAAACCGATAAAACCGAACAGGTTGTATGGTTGTATGCCGGGAAACCCGAACAACAGGACGTATATATTCAAGCTGCTCGTAAAAGAGGATATGATGTATTAAAACTTGGGGGATTAGTGGATACTCATTTTACTGGCTTGATAGAACGTGTCCTAGATAAAGTGCGATTGACAGCTGTTGATGCTGGTAGTTTAGATCAATTAATTGAGAAAGATACTCCCCGAATATCTTTATTAGCGGAGAATGAAGAAGCTTCAATTAAAAAATTATTTGAGACTTGCCTTCAGGATTTTCCCGGATGGCAAACCGAAACCCGAGCATTAACTTCTGAAGAAGCACCAGTGTTGCTTACCCAATCAGAGTTTATGCGAAGAATGCGAGAAATGTCGGCTTCAGGACAAATGACCATGATGGGCGCACTTCCAGAAAGTTGGCAGCTGGTGATTAATACCGCGCATCCGTCTATCCAAGCCTTAGCTCGACAACTAGAAGGGGATCATCAAAATGAAGAGGCTACTCAGTTAACCGACCTTGCCTTGCTGGCAGCCGGCAAATTACAAGGAGAACGTTTAAGCAGTTTTGTGAATCGAAGTTTCGACTGGATAAGAAAATCCTGATATTTGTCCCGGATGGATATTTCCATCGGATGAAACATTGCCTCAAAAGCATCATATTTTATGGCTGAATACCTGGTTTCCTGACCGGGAAGATCCTTATCTGGGAATATTCATCCAAAGGCAAGCAGAAGCCTTGGCTAGTGTTTGCACTGATATTCCGGTTTGGTGCCTTTATGTTCGACCGCTAAAGGGTATTACAAAAACAGAAACCGATTGGATAGTAAATAATAACTATAATCAACTTTGTTATTATTATCCAGATAACCACCCTAATTGGGTGCGTAAGGTTATGCGAATATATCATTCTGCAAAAGCCTTACAGATTATTTACCAGAAAGGATGCAGACCAACCTGGATACAAGTGAATGTAACCGGACCTTGGGCAATCATCGCAGTGCTGTTAAAAGTAATTTTTCAGGCTAAACTTTTCTGGTTTGAACATTGGAGCGGATTTTTGCCCGACGATGGTCGTTATTTACAAGGGGAAACCAGATGGAATACTTGGATATTAAAAACCTTTGCAGATGGGATCGGTGCTGTTTCTAATTTATTGGCGGAGTCTTTACCCAAAAGTAAAACCCAAAATCAAGTTGAAGTTATTTCGAATGTAGTAGATCCAGCTTTTTTTATCCCTTCTCTTCGGAGACCCATTCCAGAGCTACCCCATCGGTTTGCCCATATTTCGAATTATGTTCCTATAAAGAACACTCAAAAAATTCTGGATGCATTATTAATTCTATCTTCCCGAACAACTGATTATAAATTTATCTTCTATGGTAAGCCGGTTAAACAAAAGGAGGATTTAGAAAGGCAAGTTAGATTAGCCGGACTTTCCTTGTGTATTGCTTTTGTTCCTGAGTTACCTGCTCCTGAGTTAGCCCAAAAAATGCAAGGATTAACGGCATTGGTTCAATTCAGTATACATGAAACGCAAGGGGTTGTAATACTAGAGGCATGGTCCATGGGCATTCCGGTTATCCTCACCCCAAAAACCGGAGCTGGGTATTATGGAAAGCCTGGTCGTTCTTGGTGCATTTCTCCTGATGATCCTCAAGCCTTAGCAAATTTGCTAGAAGAAATAATCCTTAATAAGCAAAAAACAGATAGCCCTGAAGAGATGGCTCAGTTTGCGTATGAAAATTTCTCCCCTTCCATTATAGGACAGAAATTTTTGAATTGGTATAAATCTTTCAAAGCATGAGGAAGAAGTGGTTATCCTCAAACGTTATTTCTATTCTCGGAACCTTACTTACCCGAGTGGGTGGTGCAGCTATTTCCTTAGTAACCTTAATCCTTACTGCCAGATGGTTCGGGCCCGAAGGAAGAGGCGAAATTTCTTACTTAATGACCCTTCTTACCTTGTTAAACTTAGCCGCAGGGTTTACAGGTATCTCCGCCTTAACTTATTTAAGTCCAAGGTATTCAACTTTACAATTATGGGTGTGGGTTTTATTAGGGATTGTGGTCATTGTTCCCATTGTGAGTATTGGATTGGTTTTCGGAGGATGGATTTCTCCTGAACTTGGAGTGTTGATTGGAGCATGTGCTTTTTTTATATCTCTGCATCAATGCCATCAAGGAATGTTATTAGGGAAAGGCCGACTGGAAATTCAAAACATTTCAAGTATTATCGCAGGCATTGGAACCTTAGTAGGTATAATGGTTTTGGCCAATACTTTTATTGAATCACCGGGAAAAATTTATTTATGGGCAGCGACACTTGCAGTATTGCCGGCATTGTTATTTACTGGGATATTTTTAAAACCTTTTTTTAAAGAGGTTGCCACTGAATCCTGGTCGGCTACCCGAAAAGCTTTATGGGGAAAAGGATCTTCAGCGCAACTCAGCAACCTGATTCATTTTTTTAATTACCGCCTTGCTTTTTTCTGGATAGAATCAACCGAAGGAAAATCCGTTCTTGGGGTGTATGCTGTTGCTATAGCTTTATCTGAATCTGTTTGGTTAATTAGCCAAAGTTTATCTGCCTTTCAGATCATGAAAGTTAGCCGGGCAGGGAAAGACGATAATGTGATTGCCAATACTTGGAAGTTGGCTTTTTTAAGTTTAATTCTAGCGACGATCGCTTCAGCGGTTTTGGTCGGGATCCCTTCAGCGCTTTTTACACAAATTTTTCACACCGGTTTCGAAGCTTCAAAAACAATTTTACCTTGGATGATTCCAGGGGTTTTGGCGCAAAGTTTCAGCACTTTATTAGCACACTATTTTGCAGGAAAAGGGAAATACCGGGTGAATTTGTATAGCTCCATTTGTGGCATAGGAATTACCATTTTAGGGTTAGGAATCAGTTTACCCCTATGGGGAATTTACGGGGCTGCCTCCACGGCTTCAGCCTGTTATATTGGAATGTTAATTTTTCAGCTGGTTGCTTTTTTAACCCAAAAAAAATAAGGGTTGTTTAATATAGTAGACAACATGTAAAATTGTCGGCTAATAACTGGAAAATGCTGATTACCAATTTCTTTTCTTTGAGGAGGCTTTATGGATCGGTTTTCCCACTTTCTACCCTATTTTCCCTTTTTTACTTCATTTCACCCAAAATGTGCGTAAAATCTATACTCATTAGCTTACTAAACTGTTTACTAAATTATTTAGAAAAATGTGTTATTGTGCCTTAAAACGCGTAAAGTCCAGATAAAAAATATATTTTTTCCACACTGTGGTAAAAAGTGGTTAAAAGAGGGATTTTGTGGGATTATTCTCCCTAATTTTAGCCATCAATTAAATCATGGAAACCATTCTGTCGGGTGAGTTTGAAAGTACTGTAGATCCTAAAGGACGCTTTCTGATGCCGGCGTTGCTCAAAAAGCAATTGCCCCAGAACGAACTGGAAGATTTATGGCTCAACCGATCCATCCATGGCTTAAAATGTTTGGTTTTATTTCCCGGAACAGTTTGGAAAGAAGAATTAAACCGGATCTATTCTCGAAATCGCTTCGATCGAAGAGTAGAAGAGTTGGGTCGGTTATTTCAAGCAGGTTCCACTTCTATTTCTTTTGATAGCAATGCAAGAGTATTAATTCCAAAACGACTATTAGATCACGCAGGAATTACGAAAGATATAATTCTCAAAGCAGCGTTTGACCGGATTGAAATCTGGGATAGAGAAACGTATGAATCCTACATTACCCAACTCCCTTATGACATAGGGGATTTGGTGAAACAGGTGATGGTAGATGATGATAAGTGAGACGGGCTATCACCTGCCAGTTCTTTTCCATAGCAGCTTAACCTGGCTAAACATCAAACCCGAAGGAACCTATGTAGATGTTACTTTCGGTGGAGGAGGTCATAGCAAAGGAATCCTACAGCAATTGGGTTCTGAAGGTCGTTTGTTCGCATTCGACCAAGATCCGGATGCGTGGACACAAGCCCCAGAAGATTCAAGATTGACGCGCATTCCTTTTCGGTTCGATCAATTGTCGCAACAGTTACTAGCACACGGAGTTACTCAAGTAGATGGAATTCTAGCCGACTTAGGAATATCCTCTCATCAGATTGATACCCCGGAACGAGGCTTCAGTTATCGGTTTGATGCCCCATTGGATATGAGGATGGATACTTCCAAAGGTAAAACCGCTTCGCAGTTGTTAGAATCATGGGATACACAGGCATTGTCAAAAATCTTAAGTCAGTATGCAGATTTTTACCCTGCCCATCCTATTGCAGATGCAATGGTTCGGTACCGAAATCAAAAGGGAATTAACACCACTCGTGATCTTAAAGAAGCCTTACAATCTGTGATCCCGAGAAACAATCCCAGTGGATTCTTATCCAGAGTGTTTCAAGCGATACGAATTGCAGTCAATGAGGAAATGGAAGCATTAAACGATTTGTTATTGCAATCCTTAGATATGTTAGCCACCGAGGGTAGAATGGTTGTGATAAGCTATCATTCCTTAGAAGATAGAAAAGTAAAGCACTTTTTCAGGTCAGGAGATTTTACCGGATCCGAAGAAAAAGATTTGTATGGCAACTCTCTATCTCCCTGGAAAGTACTTACCCGGCAGGCAATAAAGCCCACGAGTCTTGAAATCCAAGAAAATCCGAGAGCAAGAAGTGCAAGATTGAGAGCAGCTGCTAGACGTAATCGTAATGAATTGTAACCAAATAGATAATATATAAAACATATAAATGCCAGGACCTCGTGTCATATCGCCCAGAAGGTACAGTGAAGTGTATGGGAATCGGAAATCTTCCGAGCCTCAAATTGAACAAGAGCAAACCTATGCCCCTCAAATACCTAAGCATTCCTTCTGGAGAAATGTACGTTCCCAGCATATTGGCTATATGATGTTTATCATGCTGATCTTTTCTTTCTATATCTGGAATTCCCACACTGCTGAAAAACAAATTCGACTACGTGAAAAGTCAATGGCAGAAATTCGGGAACTCCGTAACATTTATCATATCGCTGATGCACATTTAAGTCTACTCAGAAAACAAACGCATATCTCCAGCAGAGTAGATACACTAGGGTTAAAAAAACTAACTCGTCCACCTTACCGACTTGCGCTTACTTCTCATGAATAGGGTTCCAGATACGATATTGATCCGGGTGTATCTCCTATTTGCAGGGTTTCTCTTGTTTTCTTTTGCTGTGATTGGACAAGTAATCCGAGTGCAATATGTAGAAGGAAAAAAATGGAAAGAGCTGGAACAAAAAGAGAGAATCTTTTCCCTACCCATTCGAGCTGACAGAGGAAACATACTTGCGGATGACGGAGCATTATTAGCTACTAGTTTGTCCTATTATCGAATCGGAATAGACCTTAAGGCGCTTCGTAAAGATAGCTTCCCTAATTTTTCGGATAGCCTACAAGTGCTTTGCGAAAATCTTGCCCTTTATTTTGGGAAAGGAGAAAAAGAAGCAAGAGATTATCAGGATCGTATCCTTAAAGGAATGGATCCTGCCAATTTGCAAAAAGTCAAATACCAATACATTCCCTTAATAGCAGATTGGATTGACTACGAACAATTGCAATTGGTAAATACATGGCCAATTCTCAATCGAGGCAGAAAGATTAGCGGGTTAGTAGTTGACAAAAAACAAAAACGCTTTTACCCTTATCAGCAATTGGGCAGAATGACCTTAGGACTGGTGAATGATTCTGCAAAAGCAATACGGGGTCTTGAATATTCTTTTAATCGTGAATTGAGAGGAGCAGATGGATTGGTGATGGCGCAGCGATTAGCTGGGAATGTGATGATGCCCTTAGATCATTTCGGGGAAAAACTGGCACAGGATGGGTTTGATATTCAAACTACCCTGAATATAAATATGATGGATGTGGTTCGGCAAGCCATTCAAACTGCGGTTGAGCAACATCAGGCAAAGTATGGATTAGCCATTTTAATGGAAACCCAAACAGGTCAAATCAAAGCGATTGCAAACTATCCTGAAGAATACAATTATGCCGTAGCCACTTTAATGGAACCTGGTTCCACCTTTAAAATTGCCTCAGCTATTGCTTTGTTAGAAGACCAGGCAATTACCCCAACAGATACTGTGGATGCCGGAAATGGTAGCATCCGCTTTTATGATAAGGTGATCACCGATCATGAACCCCATGGGAAAATTCCATTTGCTAAGGCGATTGCGGTATCTAGTAATGTGGCCATCTCAAAACTGGTGAATGACTATTATCGTCAGGACCCTGCTCGTTTCCTTGCGCATTTAGATAAGATGGGATTAAATCAAACGTCAGGAATAGAACTCACTGGAGAGCCTAATCCCTATATGATTCGTCCCACAGATCCTAATTGGAGTCCGGTTAATCTTCCCTCCTTATCCTTTGGCTACGGAGTAAAACTAACTCCTATGCAACTGATTACCTTTTACAATGCGCTCGCAAATGGGGGACAATTGGTTAAACCCTCTCTGGTAACCGCTATCCGAGATAAAAGCCAGATTTATAAATCCTTTACGCCAGTGGTTAGGAATCCTCAAATCTGTAGTGAAAAAACTCTAAAAGAAATTCAAAAGATGATGGAATTAGTGGTAGAAGAAGGCACTGCAAAAAACATTGGAAAAACGGATTACAAGGTTGCGGGCAAAACAGGGACCGTACGAAAATTAATCAATGGAAAATATGAATCCCTGTATCGTGCTTCTTTCGTGGGATATTTTCCGGCCGATAATCCGAGATATACTTGTTTAATCTTAATTGATGAACCCTCCGGAGGGGAGATTTATGGATCGCAAGTGGCTGCTCCTGTATTCCGGGAGATTGCCGACAATATTTATTCAACAGACTTACATCTGAACCAAGAGGCTTTTCCAGAAGCAGGGGCGTCTTCCCGAAGATATCCTGTTACTCGCTTGGCTTCCCTCGACAATTTAAAAAACATCTACAATGAACTTAATATCTCTGCGCCTGCACAACCCGAAGCCCAATGGGTTCGGGCCAGAAGAACCCAAGGGATTGTAAAATTAACTGCCTATACTCCTCGGAAAGAATGGGTGCCGGATGTAACAGGCATGAGTGCAAGGGATGCTGTTGCCTTATTGGAAAACTTAGGGATGAAGGTGAAAAGATATGGACATGGGCGAGTACGCAAGCAATCCTTAGTACCCGGTACTACTATCCAAAGAAAAAATCCTCAAACCATACTTCTAGAATTACAAGGATGATTTCTCTGCAAGACCTATTATATCGCGCCCCGCTTACACTTGTAAAGGGGAACCTCTTGCAGGAGGTGCGGGATTTTCATTTTGACTCCCGTGCTATCCAGCCTGGAGATTTATTCGTTGCTTGTAAAGGAACTCAGGTAGATGGACATCAATATATCTCAGCAGCCCTAACGGCAGGCGCTATAGCTGTGGTTTGTGAAGAATTGCCGCTTGTGTTACCCGATGAAATCTGTTGGATACAGGTTAAAGATAGTGAGCAAGCTTTGGCTGCCATCGCTGCCAATTATTTTGAACGACCTTCGGATAGCTTAATTATCGTAGGCGTCACCGGAACCAATGGAAAAACAACAACAGCAACCTTATTATATCAATTAGGCTTAGAATTAGGATACCCAGTAGGATTAATATCTACAGTTACTATCAAGATAGGCAATCGGGAAATTCCAGCAACCCATACTACTCCAGATGCTAGATCCTTACATCTACTTTTTAGGCAGATGGTAGATGCAGGTATCGCTTATGTTTTCATGGAGGTAAGTTCTCATGCATTGGCACAGCAAAGGGTATGGGGGATTCAATTCTCCGGTGCCATATTCACTAACTTAACCCATGATCATTTAGATTACCATGGGACCTTTGAAGCCTATATAAAAGCCAAACAACTTTTATTTTCCGGCCTACCAACCAAAGCCTTTGCAATCACCAATACCGACGACCGAAATGGCAACATCATGCTACAAAATTCAGTAGCCAGAAAGTTTACGTATAGCCTACATAAGCCAGCAGATTTTCAAGCTCGTATTTTAGAAAACACCCCGGATGGGCTGCAACTACTTCTCGGTACGCATGAAGTATGGAGTAGATTAAGAGGCAGTTTTAATGCAGCCAATCTATTGGCGGTGTATGCAACTGCTCAATTATTGGACTGGCCTGAAGAGGAAGTACTAATTAAAATGAGTCAACTAGAAGGTGTGAATGGTCGCTTTCAAACTTTCCAATTCCCGGGTGAAATTACGGCAGTAGTGGATTATGCCCATACTCCTGATGCGCTTCAGAATATTTTGGAAAATATTAAACTCCTGAATCAAAGAAACGGAAGAATTCTTACCGTGGTAGGGTGTGGCGGAAATCGAGACCAGACCAAACGCCCGGAAATGGCACGCATTGCAGCACAGTTTTCAGATCAGTTAATCCTTACCTCTGACAATCCTAGAGATGAAAACCCAGAAACGATTTTAGATCAAATGGAAACTGGGGTGCCTATTCATAAACGCAGAAATGTAATTCGAATTACTGATCGTAAGCAAGCCATTCGTGCGGCCTGTAATATGGCACAACCTCAGGATATATTACTCTTGGCAGGAAAAGGACATGAAACCTATCAGGAAATAGCAGGGATTAAATACCCCTTTGATGACAGACAAATTCTTACTGAAATTTTCAACGAAAGATAGTTATGTTATATTATATACTTGAATATATTAACCGAATTTATGATATACCCGGCTTTGGGGTGTTTCAGTTTATTACCTTTCGTGCTGTATTGGCAGTAGTTTTTTCTTTAATTATTTCCCTACTCATTGGAAAATCGGTAATTCAATTACTCAAGAAAAAATTAATTGGAGAAAGCATACGAGAAGTAGGTCCTGAATCGCATAAGTCGAAAAAAGGAACACCTACCATGGGCGGAATAATCATCATTGCTGCCATTGTTATCCCTACTTTGTTATGGGCAGATTTATCCAATGCTTATGTATGGCTGATTTTATTGTCAACCTTATGGATGGGTGGAATCGGGTTTTTGGACGACTATATCAAAGTATTCCGAAAAGATAAACAAGGATTGAAAGGTAAGTTTAAAATTATTGGTCAAGTAGGCCTTGGGTTAATCGTTGCTTTAACCATGTTATTACATCCTGATTTTCGGGGAAGCAGAGGTTTGATAAGTAATAGCGGTCATATACGGGTTAACCATGCTCTGCAGATGCAAGGCTTTCAGTCTGGAGATCGTTTAGTAGCGATTGAGGATAAACCTATGTTGGAATTACCCAATTCAGAAGAACCCCTTTCGATAGCCTCCTACACGGTAGAACGTAAATTTCAGGAAACGATAAAAAAGGTTAGAATTTCAATTTCTGAGTCCTCCAGAAGAGAGGTGGCGGATGTATTGTTTGGCGTTAGAGATAAATCCTTCGTTACCAAAACCAATATTCCATTTGTGAAAAACCAAGTAGTTAATTATGCCAATATTGCTTTTTGGGAAAAAGGATCCGATGGTTTATTTGGTCAATTTATTTATGTGTTAATCGTAATATTTATTGTAACCGCAGTTTCTAATGGCGTAAATATTACGGATGGATTAGATGGATTGGCGGCAGGTACGACAGCAATTGTCGGAGTGACTTTAGCCATATTTTGTTATATATCTGGTAACATCATTTTTGCCAATTATCTCGATGTGTCCTATATACCCATGAGTGCAGAGTTGGTGATTTTTTGCTCTGCCTTAATCGGCGCATGTGTAGGATTTCTTTGGTACAATACCCATCCCGCCCAAGTATTTATGGGCGATACCGGAAGTTTAGCATTAGGAGGAGCTGTAGGAGTTTTAGCCTTAATGGTTAAAAAGGAATTGTTACTTCCCATCCTTTGCGGTATTTATTTTATTGAATCTTTATCCGTAATCATTCAAGTAGGATACTTCAAATATACCAAACGTAAATATGGAGAAGGAAGAAGAATTTTTAAGATGGCTCCCCTCCATCATCATTATGAATTATCCGGAATACATGAATCAAAAATTGTAACCCGGTTTTGGATTACCACAGTATTATTGGCGGTATTGGCATTTGCAACCTTAAAACTCAGATAACCCTTGGCTTTAAAAGTTGTCATATTAGGAGCCGGAGAAAGCGGTACAGGTGCAGCGGTGTTAGCGACTAAGCTGGGGTATGAGGTATTTGTATCTGATCAGGGAAAAATCAAAGACCTATATAAATCTGTGTTGAAAGAACGCAACATAAGATTTGAAGAAGGAAGTCATGATATGTTGACAATCCTGCAAGCTGATCTGGTGATTAAAAGTCCGGGGATATCGGAAAAAACGCCTGTGATGCAACAAATCAGATCTCACAAGATTGAAGTGGTTTCCGAAATTGAATTTGGCTTCCGGCATACCTATTCCAAAGTGATTGCTATTACCGGTTCGAATGGAAAAACTACCACCACCAGTCTTATCCATAAAATCCTCACCGATGCCGGAGTTTCCGCAGGGTTAGGGGGCAACATAGGGAAAAGTTTTGCCTGGTTGGTTGCAGAACAACAATTCGATTATTATGTGTTAGAGGTAAGTAGTTTTCAGTTAGATGATATCCGTGACTTTAAACCCTGGATTGCTGTCTTAATGAATATTACACCTGATCATTTGGATAGATACCATTATGAGGTTTCAGAATATACTGCCTCTAAAATGAACATTACCAAACATCAGGGACCCGAAGATCACTTAATCTATTGCCAAGAAGATCCGATTTCACAACAAGCAATTTCTAATTCCACCCTACAAGCCAAAACCTGGGGTTTTGCTATTGACCGTTTATCTAATTCAGCTGCCTGGTTTGACCAGGGTATTATTCATATTCCTTTCTACCCTCATGACTTTACTATGTTTTACAACGAAATGAAATTGACAGGTCGTCATAATCTTTACAATACCATGGCTGCTGCCATTGTTGGGAAGGTGATGGATATCCGTAACGAATCCATTCGCGAAAGCCTTGCCGACTTTGTTAATATCGAACATCGGATGGAAAGAATTTCCGCCGTTGGAGGCATTGATTTTATTAATGATTCCAAAGCCACCAATGTAAACTCGGCCTGGTATGCTTTAGAGTCCATTCATCAACCTATCGTTTGGATTGTAGGTGGCGTGGATAAAGGCAACGATTATAGCATGTTAGTGCCTTTAGTAGAAAAGAAAGTTAAGTCTATCATCGCATTGGGGCAGGATGTTAAAAAAATACATGAATCTTTTTCCAAAAAAGTAAATGTAATAGTAAATGCCATGTCTATGCCCGAAGCAGTTAAACTCGCCTATCACATGGCAGATAAAGGAGATTGTGTTTTATTGTCTCCCGCTTGTGCAAGTTTCGATTTATTCGAAAATTATGAAGATCGAGGAAGACAATTTAAACATTCAGTTCGTAACCTTTAATATTATATAATAAATGAATATATTATTTCAATATCTAAAAGGCGATAAAATTATCTGGTTGTACGGAACTTATTATAAACAAAGCAGATATATTAAGAAGTGTTGGTGTATACAAAGTTATTGTTGATAGTAAGCTAAAAGATTTTGAAACATTAGATGAGATGAAAAATTTTATTTTTGAATATTTTGTAAATAATCGCATACAAGATCTTCACGAAATAACTTGGTCGGAAAGTCCAGAAAGGATATAATCCCGAATAGCTCAGTTGGTAGAGC
>RFSG01000044.1 GCA_009924095.1 Sphingobacteriia bacterium | reverse complement strand
GCGGTTAATTACTTTATTGCGAATTTCATTGGGTACATCTTTAAAATCTTCCCAATTACCGCGGATAAAACTAGCTGGATTGGTAGCCTCATTCAATTGCGTTAAAAGCTGTTTTGCAATTTCTTGGGCAGTTCCATCCTGATTTACGGCTGCATTGGTTTTTAATAATTGAATCTGTAAATAGTGAATAAATAAACTGGTTCGAATATTAAAATTTGCATATTTAGGTAATTTTTGAAATTCTGCTTTATATCTTTCCATTACATTTTTTCCAGTTTCAGTTGCATTAAATTCAACTTTAACCAAATATTCTTCTTGTAATAAAAAATATTTATACAAAGGTTCGATTATCCAGGAAACTCCTGGTTTTAGGATTTCTGCATCTAGAAACAGATTGATATATTTACAAATGGTAAGGAAAAATTCGAGGTGCATATGTAATCCTGCATCCAACATATTTTTCAATATCCCCATTAATAATTCGAATTTCTTTTCTTGTTTTTCATCGAATTCATTAATCTCTATAAACGGAATTAAATTTTCTATAAAAGCACCCCAATTTTCTTCTTTTCTAAATCGGTTTAAATTATCTTGTAATAAACGTTTGGCTTCTTTATTTTGATCGATTTGAATTAACCAAAGGGCTTTTAATCTAATTAAATTAGGATACAAAAGCGTGCCTTGAGAATCTTCAAATAAAATATCGTGTAACCTTTTTAAATACTCTTCCACCAGCGCATTATAACCGGTGGAGTTTTTCTCATTAATTAAAGGAAATAGTTGGATTAATTCCGGGATGATTTCAAATAATCCAAATAATTCAAGGGAAGGAATATTAAATTGGTTTTTTTCAATTAATAGTTGAAATTCAGCCAATTGACGTTGGGTGTTCTCAGCTATTTTATCATTTTGATTTTCCTTTATTTCAAATAATTGTTGTAAGTAATATTTATGGATTAATACTTGGTGAAAAGGAATTAAACGTTCCTCTTGAAGTTTAATTTCTTGTAATTGTTTACAATATTGCAGGTATTTCGCAGCAGAATTGGGATCTGGTTTTGCTCTATGATATTCAATTAGATATTGAATCGTGGTAAATAAAATAGAATCCTGATTAGAATGCAATAAACGTTCAAACCAAAATCTGCTTTTTCTTTTTACAGTACGATCGGGTTCTTGTAAATATACCAGACCTGTTAAAAGGGTAATTCTTTCGAGCCATTCTGGCGGTAGGGCTGCCCATTCAAAATCTTCTTGTGCAATTTCAAATTTTTCAATGGGAATTAATCGGAATAACCTTTGGCAAACCAAAGAAATATAATCCGTTACCTGAATTTCAATTTTCTCAATGGCTTTTAAATCTTTGTAAGTTTCAATTAAGCGATAAGCACTTCTCGGATCTTTATTATGCAGAAAATGTTCAACAATTAATAAAATGGCATCTAAGGTGAGTTTCAAAACATCATCTAAATGATCGGCACTTTGTTGAGTGTAAAAGGTCCATGGCTTCTTCGCAAGTTTAAATAATCTTCCCCGGAAAGGTTCAACCTTTTTAGTATGTAACTCCCAGGATTCTGCCAGGGTAGTGTATTGAAATAAAAAAAATAAATTCATCTTATCTGTTTCGTTAGCAGCTGATTAGTAGTAAAGACTACAGTAAATTTGTTTATCAACTTAAAGAAAAGAGCAAAGCAAGTAGTTTTGAGAACGGAATCCAATTTGGGCAAATATACAATTTTACCAATGCGTAGGGACGAAATATGGGGCAAACGGTATTTATTACCTTTGTAGTTAAAATTATGGAACAGTTCGATATAGGAATTATTGGTGGAGGAATGGTAGGGTTAGCCTCTGCTTGGAAGATTGCAATTCGCAACCCAGCCTTAAAAATTGCGGTTTTTGAAAAGGAAGCCCAACTGTCAAGTCATCAAACGGGACGAAACTCAGGAGTTATTCATTCCGGAATTTATTATAAACCGGGATCGTACAAAGCCAAAAATTGTGTGGAGGGTAGAAGAGAGTTGGTTCGATTTTCTAAAGCGTATAATATCCCCCATGATATTTGTGGAAAATTAATCGTTGCTACTCATCCTTCTGAATTTCCTTTCTTAGAAAAAATATATTCGAATGGACAACAAAATGGAATTGAAGGAACGCAATGGGTAACAGCTCAACAAATTCAAGAAATTGAACCCCATTGTACCGGAGGCATTCGAGGTATTCATGTGGGCTGTACTGGAATTATTGATTTCCCCGCAGTGGTGCGACAATTAGGGGTGTTGTTTGCCAATATTAATTCGGATAATGCAATTTATACAGGACATGAAGTAATTAGAACCCAAACTAATTCCGAGGATTATTTAGTGCATACTTCTAAATCTGTATTTTCTTGTAAATATTTGGTGTATTGTGGAGGGTTACAAAGTGATCGCTTAGCTTTGCAAGAAGGAGTTGATCAACAGATGCGAATATTAGGATTTAGAGGAGATTATTATGATTTATCCGAACAAGGAAAACATAAGGTAAATCATTTAATTTATCCCGTTCCGAATCCGCAATTTCCATTTTTAGGCGTGCATTTTACGCGTATGATTCAGGGTGGCGTTGAATGTGGACCCAATGCCGTGTTTACCTTTAAGCGAGAAGGCTATGGTAAATTGGACTTTAGTTGGAAGGATACTGCCGAAGCGTTATCCTTTAAGGGTACTTGGAAATTTTTAGGTAAACATTGGAAATTTGGATTGGATGAATATCGTAGAGCATTTTCGAAAAAATTATTTCATCGACAATTACAAAAATTAATTCCGGATCTTACTTTAGATGATTTAATTCCCGGACGTTCTGGAATACGAGCAATGGCATTAGATCCCGATGGGCAAATGGTAGATGATTTTCGCATTGTAAATACCCATCGAAGTATTCATGTGTTAAATGCACCCTCTCCCGCTGCTACCGCTGGTTTAGCAATTGGGGAAGAAGTTGCTCAACTTGCGCACAAACAATTTAATATCGTATGATTGAAACAGGATTTTTAGGAAATTTATACGGAGATATATTTTATCAAATGCCAGATAAAAATAATTCTCCAATCCGATTTTTAAATAAACCAACGGGTAAAGTAACTTTTTTTATTCGGGCCTCTGAATTAAAGGTGGAGCATTTAACCGAATTATTAAAAAAAATTGTGGTGGCAACCGAAATACCTAAGGAAGAAGTTAGTTTTGGTAGGATAGAAAGACCTGCTTCCACAGAAGATTTTTGTAACATGCATACCCAATACGGAGTAATATTTGATATTAATTATGCAAATCGAAAAGATTTATTACCCTGGCCCGAAGGAAAAGAATGTTTTATTGTTTCAACGTTGATGGATATGGCAAGTAGTGATTCTGCCAAACGAAAAACTTGGGAGGTGTTAAAAAATTTAAAAGATAAATTATCCTCATTACCCGAATGAAAATTTTAATTGCATCGAATAATGCACATAAGGTTTTAGAAATTCAAAACTTGTTGCCTAAGGGATGGGAAGTATTGAGTTTTAAAGATTTTCCGGAATTATCTTCTCCAGAAGAAAATGGAATTACTCTTGCGGAAAATGCAAAAATTAAAGCTGAATATGGATTTTTAAATACAGGTATTCCTACTTTGGCAGATGATACTGGATTATTTGTAGATGCTCTGGAGGGCAGGCCCGGCGTGCATTCAGCACGATATGCAGGACCTCAGGGGGTAGATGTAGATAATGTGAATTTATTGTTACAAGAATTATCTGGTAAAGAAAATCGGAATGCATTTTTTATTACCGTATTGGCTTGGTGTACCGAGGGAAAAGTAGTGTATTTTGAAGGTAAATTATCAGGAAATATGGATACTCAAATATCCGGTCAACAAGGCTTTGGATATGACCCTATTTTTATTCCCCAGGGTTTTAAAAAGTCTTTGGCTAATTTTTCAATGGAAGAAAAAAATGCCATCTCTCACCGTAAAAAAGCATTAGAGGCCTGGCTTACGGCAATCAATTAATTTATGGACGCAAAACCTTATATTATTGGTGTTTCTGGAGGCAGTGCTTCTGGTAAAACGTATTTATTAAATCAATTGTTAAATAATATTCCGGCTACAGAAATCACACTGGTTTCTCAGGATAATTATTATCACGAATTTCAATTCCAGAAAAAAAAGGATGATGGTACGGTTAATTTTGATCACCCCGATGCTTTGGATTTAGATCGGTTTTCAAGGGATATACATACTTTATTACATGGACATTCGGTAACCTTAAAAGAATATACTTTTAACAATCCGAATAAAATACCTAAAATGATTACCTATCTTCCTACTAAAATAATAGTTTTAGAAGGATTGTTTATTTTTTATTTACCAGAATTAAATAAAATAATAGATTTAAAAATATTTGTAGATGCGGAAGAACATATAAAATTATCCAGGAGGATATTACGCGATCATTCAGAACGAGGATATCAATTGCAGGAAATCCTGCGCCAATATCAAGAAGATGTTGTGCCGATGTATAATTTATATGTAAAACCCAGTAAAGAAATATGTGATATAATTATTCCCAATAATCAACATATGGATAAAGCCATTGAGGTATTGTTAGATCACCTTCGGATTAAGTCTTTATGAAATATTTTATTTTAATTCTGATGGGGATATTTCAAATCTTTCTGGTGAATGCTCAGCCAAAAGAGAAGATATCCTTAATTACTTTAGATACCGCCAAAATATTAAAGAATGCCGAAAATTATTTAATTGGAAATACGCAAAAACCTCGACCCGATAGTGCTGTTGTTTTGTTAACGCCATTAACAAAGGCAGGAAATGCAGAAGCCTTATTTTTAATGGGTAATTTATTATTACGCGGAAGTAAACCCTATGTATCTAAAAATATTCCCTTAGCCATTAAGTATTTGGAACAATCTGCTAAAAGTGGAAATATTCAGGCTATACAGGTATTAATTACCTTATATTCTGGAGTAGAAGGAAATGCAATGTTTTCGGATCCGGAAATAAAAGCGAAAAAGAATAATACCCATTTATATACCGTATCTCAATTAGGAGCCTCTCTGAACGATCCCATGTCTGCCTGTTGGTTGGCGATATGTTTAATGGATGGAAAAGGAACAATTCCGAAAGTATTAGAAGCCAAAAGGTATTTGCAATATTCCGCTGAACATAATTTTCCGTTAGCTCAGGTATTACTAGGGGATGGGTATTATTTTGGAAAAAATGGTATTCATAAACATTTGGATAGTGCTCAATATTGGTATCATAAATTACATTATAATCCTAAGGCAAGTTTGCAGGAACAAGGACTGGGATTAGAAGGGAAATTATGGTGTGAAAATGTATTTACCTTATTATGGAATAATACTTTAAAAATCACCTTTTTTTGGGAACGGTTTAATTATAGATTACACGTTTGGGAGGTTAAAAAAGAAGATCGAAACCCTAAACGGTATTAATTAATTATTCGCCTTTAAATACGGCAGATTCCGTAGAGATGGAATGTCCTTCCTTAATAAAATAATGAATATATTTATGATGCTTCATCTTTTGAAGTAGGAATTTAAGTGAAAACGGTAAAATGTTTAATAATATTAAACAAGAGAAGAAAAGGGTTAGGAGCATTGGGGTAGGTTTGGAATCTTTAAAAATAAAGGCACCAATTATATAAATAATATTAATTCCATACATAATAAAGGAAGAAGATCTATGGGTAAGCCCTAAATTCAATAATAGGTGATGCAAATGATTTCTATCGGCCCGAAAGGGGGAATGCCCTTGTAAAATACGGATTACAAACACTCTAAGCGTATCAAACAAAGGAATGATTAAGATTGCAACAGCTATTCCAGGACCTGCCTCTAAGAAATATAAAGGATTTGACCAGCAGGTTTCTAAAAATCTCAGGGTGCATACTGATAAGATTCCGCCTACTACCATACTACCAGAATCCCCCATAAATATTTTTAATTTCGGGTTATTGCTAAAATTAAATCTTAAAAAAGCGATTAATGCTGCTGCATGTAAGAAGGATATAAAACATAAGGTTGAAAGTCCGATTAAATAAAACCATACCCCAAAGGTTGTGGATATAATGGCGGATAGTCCTGCAGCCAGTCCATCAATACCATCGATTAAATTAACTGCATTAATAATTACGATAATTAAGAAGTAGGTGAAGCTTATACTAAACCAATAGGGAATATCATGAATACCGAGGATTCCAAAAAAATGGGTTACCCGAAGTTCAGCTCCGAAAATAATGGCACTGGCAGCCAGGATTTGTAATAACAATTTTTGTGTTGCCCGCATGGCATTTAAATCATCCCGAATACCGGTAAAGAATAAAATGATTAATGCGGTAATTATAAAATGAACTTTTACATCTTCCTCAAATGCAAAACTCCAGCACAAATAAGCTAATATAACGGATAGAAATATGGATACCCCTCCTAAATTCGGAGTGTTGGATAAATGAAGTTTACGGTCGTTGTCGGGAGAATCATATAACTGCTTATTATTCGCAATCCTGATAATCATCGGAATGGAATAATAAACCAGCAAAAATGCTGTTATGGCAGCCAAGAAAAGAATTATTATGTTCATTCTTTCTTTATTCTTTCAGTAAATCCAACGCGCAGTATCGTATTCAATGGGTAAGCAACAGTATTAATAGGGTCTATTAATCCCTGCAACAAACCCAAACAAAGTTAGGCAATCTTATGTAAACTAAAAATGAATTTTATGTAAAGTCAAATATTATTTGATTTGGGATTATTCATTTTCAGAAACAAATAACTAACTAGGAGGTCGCAGGAAAAATTGCCCGATTTTACGTAAGGGTTTTAAGGTAAGTGTTAAAGGATTGGGAGTTAATTGATTGTTTTTCCATGCCATACGATCTTCCATATTTCCTTTAAATCTTTTTAACAAAGAGGAATTGGAATTACCCCCACTTCTCATTCTAACCAATATCTGCGGAAGATAAGCTGCCGAGTGTTTATGTTTATATAACATTCGGAGCATAATTTCATAATCTGCCGAAACTTTACTGAGACTTAAGTCAAAATATCCATGCTGGTCGTAACAGCTTTTTTTAAGGAAAAAAGTGGGATGTGGGGGCATCCAACCCCACTTGAATTTTCGGATATCATAATTTCCCGATTTCCAATACCTATTTATTTTTTCAGTATGAATGGGATCTACATATACTAAATCTCCATATACAGCATCTACATGATTGGCTTCAAAAGTTGCGATAACATCTGAGAGCACCATATTAGAGGCATATACATCGTCAGAATTTAATAAACCAATATAAGTTCCTGTACAAAGTTTTAATCCCTTATTCATGGCATCAAAAATTCCTTTATCAGGTTCTGAAACCAATTTAATAGTATCTCCTAACGATTGAAGATATTCTTTGGTACCATCGTTTGAATTGCCATCAATTACAATGTGTTCGATGTTGGAATATTTTTGCGATTTTACACTTTCAATTGCGTCTTCAATGCACTTTCGGTTATTGTAAACAACGGTGACAATGGATAAAAGTGGAGAGTTTGGAGCTATTGACATGGGATCGGGAGCGTGTTTTTTTCGATTGGTTGATTTTAAGTATTGCGTTTACGTATGGGTTGTGCGGGATTTCCTTGATAAATCATACCAGGTTGACTTGTTCCAGTGAACACAGCACCGAGGGAAAATACACTATTTTTTTGAATTCTGGAACCGGGACCTATTCTGCACATTGCGCCTATCCATGCGCCGGTTTCAATTATGATAGGTTTTGTAATTAAACCAAAATCCGGATGCTTATAATTATGGTTTCCACAAATTAATAAAGCTCCCTGAGAAATACATACATGATCCCCGATTTGAACCTGATCTAAATTATCAATCCAAACTTCTTCTCCAATCCACACATAATTTCCAATATGTAATTTCCAAGGATATTTAATATTTACATGGGGTTTTATGACTACTCCTTTTCCAACCGAGGCACCAAAAAGCTGCAATAATATTCTTTTGGGAAATGAAAAAATTAGCCACCCAGAACGAAAAAAAAATAGATTAATGAAATACCAGACTAATCGAATGAAGATATTTCTTCCCGGCCGATACCAGTCATTATTGAACAAATCAAGTCTAACTTGTAAATCTGCCATTTGGATATATTTTTTGCAAAATTACAAATTCTTTTTAGCCAAATATAAATTCTTCATTAATTGAGAAATCGAATTTTTATATTGGGAAAATCCATATTTATCAATTACCTGTTGTTGTAATTTTTTTCTTTCAATTGGGGATAGGGGATTTTGCAAGGCTGTAAGGATTGCATTTTTCAATTCCAAGGGTTGGGTAGGATCAACTGTAAATCCTACGCCTCCATGCTGAAAGGCATCTACGGTTCCATCCCAATTGCCACCAATAGCTTGAAGTCCACAAGCCATAGATTCAATAAACACAATTCCAAACCCTTCCTTTCGAGAAGGCATTACAAATACATCTCCTAATAAATAATGCGATACCATTTCCCTTTCACGGATATATCCAGTTAATACTACATTGTTATTTATTCCTAATTGATGAATTAAAATGGACAATCTGTTATATTCAGGTTCATCATATTTTCCACAAATCAAATAAACCAAATTTGGAAAGGATTTTAATATTTCAGGTAATAAATTTAATACCAGATCATAGCCTTTATATTTTTCACTGGTATTTAATCTTGCAACCGTGATTAATATAGGTTGTTCAATTTTTAATTTATAACGATGTAATAAATTATCGGGTTTTACAAAAGTTTGCGGTAATTTATGATAGGGATCAATTGTATTATTTAATACTTTAATGATTTCCGGATTTGTTTTATGTTTTTCAATAATTTGATTTCGGGTAAATTGACTAACTGAAATAATTAAATCGCAGGTATTTAAAAAATACTTGGGTAGAAAGGATAAGTCTTTCCAGATTTCGATTCCGTGTGTAATGAGGACTATTTTCTTTTTAGGATACAGAATTCTTAATAATAATCCTACTGTCCATAAATTAATATGGGAGAGAATCAGAATATCATATTTTCTAGATTCCCAAATAGATTGAAAGATAAAGCGTAATCGTCCTTTGGATTGAATTAAATGATTTTCTTCTAAATATCTTTCATCTGCAAAGGTATCGTAGGGGGTAATGGCATTAAAATAAATTTGATCTTCATTCATTAAATCCTGGAAGACCTTCATAAATACCCGGTTAAATTTTTCAATTCCCCCCATACCGGAAAAGGTTTTGAGATAAAGAAATAATACTTTCATCTCATGGAAATTTCTTTAAGTAAGAACAATGACCATATTCTGGACCAATGCAAATTTCCTTTTAAATAACTGCCAATTAAATTTTTTACATAAGGATTACTATGCAGGGAAATATGTTCATTAATTAATTCATAATGTTTACCCAACCAAATTTGAAAAGGGAAAACAAAACCTTGTTTGGGTCTTTGCCAAATTTCGATGGGGAGTTGATCTTTAAATGCATCAATTAATAATTTTTTAGGGCGCAAAGGATCGAACCTAAGGTATGGGTCAATACCCATACAAAATTGTACAAGATCTTGATCGAGGAAAGGTACTCTTACTTCAATGCCATGCCACATGCTCATTACGTCGGTATCTTTTAACAATTGGTTTTTGAGATAATAATTAAAATCCAAATAGGTAAATAATTCATTATCGGAGGGAGGAGGACCCTCGGGTAGTGCATACGGTTGGGATAAAATTTGCACAACTTGGTTTTCAGGCATGTCTAATATTCGGGCAATAATTCCTGGGGAATAAATTCCGCGATAAGCGAGATAATCCCCAGCAGAAGAATTTAAAGCAAAATAACTTATTCGGCTAATTCTTTTTTCTGGAATTTTTTCAGCATATTTCAACCAAGAATGGGGAAGTTTTTTTAACCTGAGTAACGTTTTAAATCTATTCGGATTATAATATCCTCCCAATAATTCATCCGCCCCTATTCCTGAAATCATCACCTTAACCCTCATTTCTTTGGCAGCTTTGCTAATAAAATAGGTGTTTATTCCATCAACAGAGGGTTGGTCATAGGCATTTAAAATATCTTCAATATCATCATAAAAATCATTTTTGGTAATGGTGCGCGTTTCGAGATGACATTGTAATTTTTTAGCAATCAAATCTTGAAAAGGTGCTTCTGAAAATGCAGTTTCTTTAAATCGAACGGCTAATAAGGAGGGATTTTGAATACCTGTTACTTTTACTAAGATGGATAATAGAGACGAGTCAATTCCTCCACTTAAAAAGGTGCCCAAGGGGGCATCTGAAATTAAATGGCTTTTAACCGCATCGGTTACTTTTTCATGTATGGCTTCAACAATTTGATTTCGGGAATAATATTGGGGAATTAATTGATATTGATGAAAGGAAGATTTTTTTAATTGTCCAGTTTGAATATTATAATTTAAAAAGTGACCAGGGCCTAATTCAAATATTTGATTTAAAATGGTATAAGGTGCGGGGATATGCCCGAAGGCCAATAAATAAACAGGCCAATCGGTATTATCTGGGTGATCGGGCCAAATACTTTTAAAGGCTCTTACCTCAGAGGCAAAAGCAAAACCTTTCGTTACAGAATAAAAATAATAAAATGGTTTAATGCCTGCCGGATCCCTGGCTGCCCAGATTTCCTGTGTGTTTTGATCATAAATAGCAAACGCATACATTCCCCTTAATCGTGGAAATGCATCGGTTCCCCAATACTGAAAAGCTTTTAGAATTACTTCTGTATCGGTGTGAGAATGGAAGATAGCCCCTTTGGCTAATAATTCCTCTTTAAGCGATAAGAAATTATAAATTTCCCCATTAAATACAATTACCCTTCCATTTTCAGAATCCACCATAGGTTGATTTCCTGCATCGGTTAAGTCAATTATGGATAATCTTCTATGACCCAAACGAACATTGTTCTGTTGCCAAATTCCACTTCCATCAGGGCCACCTCGGTACTGGCTATCTGTCATAACCTGAATGTCTCCAGGTAGATTAATCAGTCCGGCTATTCTGCACATGTTAACAAAGAATTTGGAAAAGCATAAACAGGTTTTAAAACAATTTGGCTAACAATTCAACATTTAATCAATTTATAAAAATCATTTTTAATACTTAGGAAATAAATATTTTTAATTTAATATGAATTTTACATTTCGGTAATGTTTTATATTTGAAGGACTTAAAACAGTTTCCCATACTGTACGATTTGTAAAATTCAAATATTTCAGAAATTACCCGATCTTGTTGGATATCGGTTAATTCATAAAATAGGGGTAATCGCAATAAACAATCTGTAAAACGGTCACAATTGGGAAGATCCTTACCTTGATGGAAAGGAGCATAATAAGGGCTTTTGTAAAGAGATTGATAATGAAAAACCGCAGCGATATTTTTAGCTTTTAAATGGTCAATTAAGTCTGTTCTTTCCTGTAATGTTTTACAAACAATATAAAACAGGTGCCCATTTTGAGTGGCAAACGCGGGCACATTTGGCAATTGGATATTTCCTTTGGTTTCCAAGGGTTTTAATGCTTTTGCGTAGGTATCCCAGATTTGTTTTCTTCTGGCTTGAATACGATCTAATTGTTCTAACTGAGCGAATAAAAAGGCGGCAATAATTTCAGAGGGTAAAAAAGAAGATCCAATATCGACCCACCCATATTTATCAATTTCTCCTCTAAAGAAAGCGGAGCGGTTGGTTCCTTTTTCCCGAATTATTTCTGCGCGTTTAATATATTGAGGGTCATTAATAACCAACATCCCACCTTCCCCTGAAATAATATTTTTAGTTTCATGGAAGGAGAAGGAAGATAATTGACCGATTCCACCCAAGGGTTTGCCTTTATAAAAACTATCAATTGCCTGGGCTGCATCTTCAACGATGGGGATATTATATTTCGTTGCCAATGATATTAGCGGATCCATATCCACGGCAATCCCTCCATAATGCACTGGAATTATGGCCTTGGTTTTAGGGGTGATTAAAGCTTCAATTGAAGCTACATCTATATTAGGATTATTCGGTTCGCTATCGGCAAAAATGATGGTAGCACCTCTTAATACAAAAGCATTCACGGTGGATACGAAAGTATATCCGGGGGCAATTACCTCATCGCCAGGTTGAATGTTTAATAATAGGGCAGCCATTTCCAATGCATCCGTGCAGGAAGTGGTTAATAGCGCTTTGCGAAACCCATATTTCTCTTCAAAAAACGTATGACATTTTCGAGTAAAAATACCGTCACCTGATATTTTACCAGATTTAACCGCCTGTTCGATATATGTGGTTTCAAGTCCACTCAAATACGGGTAATTGAAAGGAATAGAAGCAGAAGTATTCATTCGATATTCAGGATTTAAGGGCAAACTATTTTCATAACCTCATCAGTTAGGGGTCATAAATAATAATGCCCATAATATTCAAACAAATCTACGGGATTTCTATGGAAAGGGATAAAATGAGCGTAGGATTTTAAGAAGGATTGGAGGGAAAAGCTGAAAGGGGTTTATTTTGCTCTGCCCTTTGTTTCTCATATATTTTAATGTCCACAATCAGCCGAAACCAAAAGGCTTGTAAAAAATGAAACATAAATCCTCGTTTTCCATCTAATATTCCAAGTTGAGCAAAATACCGATAGAAAAAATACAAAAAAGGTCTGACGAATAAAGGCAATTTCCACCAGATACTTTTCATCCAGGCAATTTTTTGATCGGGATTTCCCCATAGGGAAGGAGTTAGGGTTTGATGCCGCATATTTTTTCTGCGTTCCCATTCCTCTTCCGCTACTAAGTCACTATAGCGATTATGTTTTTGTATCCAGAAGGATATTTGATTTTCCTTTAGATTTTCTTCCAATAAGATTCCGGTATTCCAAACGATTGTTTTTCCATTTACAATAAATCGGTGATCCATATTTTCATTTAAATCAGAAAACCCTTGTCCTTTACGGAACATTTTTAATAAATATTTTGGAAAATATCCTCCATGTTTAATCCATTTTCCCTTAAAATAATTTTTCCGATTAAAATATATTCCATTAATATCATTCGGAATTAAATTAGTATTAAAATTATCTAATATTGAAAACAATTCGGGTGAGACCATATGATCAGCATCGAGACCAATAATCCACGGGGTTTCAATATTAAAGACAGTCAAGGCATGATGCCATTGTTTGGGATGATTTTCAAAGGGATGGGTTTGAATATTGGCATTGAATTTTCTGGCAATATCTAGTGTTGCATCTGTGCTGCCAGAATCGAGAATAAATATGGGAGCCTTTAATGGATATAATGAGTTTAGTAAACGTGGCAGATGTTGTTCCTCATTATAGGTAAGAATAATAAAACTAAAGTCTCGCATTATTTTTTTAATTGTTGATATAAATGAATAAAATCAGTTCCTATTTTTTGAATATCAAAATTATTTTTCACCCAGGTATTTCCATTTAATCCTTTTTGGATGGCTATTTGAGGATTATCTAATGCCTGGGAAATGGATTCTACTAATGCTTTAGCCTCATTGGGAATTACCCATCCTGCATCGCTAGATTTAATTCCCGGCCAAAGGCCTACTTTATCTGAAATAATTACTGGGCAATTACAAGCTAAGGCTTCTACTACTGACATGCCAAAATTTTCAGAGTAGGAGGGTAATAAAAATAAAGAGGATAAATAATACAAGGCTATTTTGGTATTGCCTTCCACGGGGCCCGTCCAAATAATTCGGTCAGGGGATATTTTATTTTGGAATTGGGCTTTCACCCAATTTCCATATCCTCCATTATCGGGGCCGGCTAAAATTAATTGGGTGTCGGGATATTTATGGGCGATGATGGGAAAGGCTTCCGTGATTTGGTCGAGTCCTTTTTTTTTATCTATTCGTCCTAGAAATAATAAATATTTTTTTTGGGGATCTATCGGAAAAGGAATCCATTGGGATAACGGTTTATCCGGAATATAGAATTCGGTTAAATCAATTCCATTGGGAATAATTGCATTTTTTTGATTTAATCCAAATACCTGTGATACTTTATCTGCCTCATCTTGAGAGGTAAAATGTAAAGCTGTAGCGCCTTTAATATCTCTAAAAGAAATTAAATTATAATACAGCTTTTTTAAATTCGCCGATCTATGTGCGATGGTTTCGGCATATATAGTTCCTCTGGGAGAAAGCACGTAGGGAATTTTAAACCATCGGCAGGCGAATGCTGTTGCTGCAACGGGAAAATTCCAGACTGCGGTAATATGCACAATATTTTTTTGTTGAACGGATTTCCATACTGCCTTAAATAAATCCGGTGAGAAATTATAATGTTCATATCCTGAAAAGGGATAATACGTAACGGGTACCCCTTCTTGCAGAATTTGTTTTTTTAATATTGGCATTCGGTCATGCGCAATTCCAGCCGGGGTGGTAATTACTTCTATATTTTGACCTTGACGAATTAATTCTTTGTTTAATAAATGAACACTTTGGGTAGGTCCGCCGAAACGAAATGCAGGAAAATAAGAAGGCGTAACCTGAAGGATTTTCATGAATTAACGGGGACAATTAATTTCCCGAATTTTGCCAGATAATGTAATAAATAGGCTACGACAAATCCCCAAAACATAAGCGCTACAACGAATTCAATACAATTCCCTCTCCATAGTTCATTAAATATAGCATTATACATTAATCCGGTTCCTAAGGCGTAACCCCCGTACCATTCATCTAATTGCCGGGTAATAAAAGAAATAATAGTGCCTAGGGTAAAACATCCAATTATAATCCCCAGAATTCCTCCTGCTAAATAACAATCTGCCACAAATGCGGGTTTCGCAGAAACGGAAGATTGAGCATCTACTATACCTGAATCGTATACTCTTCGCATTACTTGTTGTTCGGTATGTGCTTTTTCTTTGTATAAAGCACGAGGCACAATACTGGCGAGCCCTTGCAAGGGTAGGGCTAATCCATAATAAGGTTTTTTATCCGGAACTACTTTGGTAAACCTAACAAACATATCCATCTCAGAAAGTCGATAGGCAAAAAATTCCCAGTTATTGCTTCCAATATCTTCACCTTCTGCATTTAAGGTCTCACTTAATGCAATTTGGTAGGCTATTGTTTTGTCTTCTCCTTTAACCCAGTTCAGGTTTCTAAAAACTGCATTAAAAGTAGGTACATAAACAAGATAAATGTAAGCGAAAACGGGTGCAACAATTAACACTGTTTTTGGGAAATAACTATATAAAAAGAAACCTAATAACAGAAAGGGTACTAACATTTCTTCTTTCCATCCTGAGAGAACCGCATTAATAATAAAGGTTACGAAAATAGGCGTAACGATGGATAAAATAATTATGTTTTTTTCCTTAATTGCCAATGCCATACTCATTACAACGGACACAAGGGTAAGTCCATCAAACATTGGGATGACCTGTCGAAGAGGTTCAAAATTTAGAATGGCAAACCGCATTGCAAAGGCAAGTCCTGAAACCAATAAAAGTGAAATAGAGGGATATTTACCTAAAACTACTCTCCAAGTTTGAGGTTTACGCGCTCTATTAATAAAACTATATAATCCGATTACTAAGGCTGCATGTGCAAGAACATAATAGCTTTGCACTATTGCGGTTTGGTGTATTAAATCAGGGTCTGGTATTTTGTAAGGTAATTTTTCCAGAAAATAATATCCATTAACATCTAAAAAATAAAAAATGCTACTTATTCCACTAAAGCCACAAAATAAAAGTTGATTTAATATTAAAGGATGTAATACTTGATCTTTAATAGATACTGGAAAGGCGAGAGGATTAATTTTTTGGAAAAAAACAATATATAAAATAAAGAAGTGACCGAGCCAGGAAACGGCGAAAGATACAATAGGATAATCTGCCAATAAGGTTGCTAATAACCAAGGGGCAAACAAAACAAGATAACGACTGGGGTCCTGGTTCACAGGGGATTACTACAAAGAAAAGGAATGCGAAGTGTATTCACCTAGTAAAATTAAGGAATTAAGTGTTGGTTTCCTTATGTTTATTCAAGATTAGATCCATGAGTTGGGTTTGTTTTTGAGTAAGATATTGAGCTGACCACAACTCCGGGTGAGCGCAAGGGATTGGGGTTCCTACGAATTGGGTTAATTCGATATACGCTTTTTGTATTTGTACAATTAAATCTGTAGTAACCTTCTGAGGGTCAAAGGTAATAACCCTTGCAGCGGATTCCTGGGCTAAATATTTAACGGCACTGCTTTGGTAATGTAATATGGCTAAAATAGGTTTTTTAGAAATTAAATAAGGGGCTAATTTAGAGGCAATATAATTTGCATCGGTTGTGCCACAAAGTAATAAAATATCACTGTGTAATTGAAGTTGAATAGCGGTTAAATAAGGTACCCGATTTGTAATTTCGATTAAGTGGTCTCCCATATTTTGGGCTTCTTCCAATATTTTTACTTTCAATTTAATTGCATTACCAGTTGCATAATTCGTTCCGATGAACCATACTTCCGGAGATTTCAGCGCATCCTGATTCAATGTAGATAAAGCTTGTAAAAACCAACGAATAACGGGTTGCATTTCTTGATTTACCACTCCGGTATAAATAATTCTAATACTGCCTTTGTATGGAATTGCTGGAAAATAATCAGGAAGTAGGGTAGGTTTTAAGGATTCAAAATCAGCAGGAGAAGCACCAAATGGAATAACTGCTAAAGGGATATTTTTTGTTTTTGGGTATCGTTGATTAAAGGTATCTAAATAAGGTTGTGTAACTGCAATTAACCCATCTGCACTATTTACAGCTAAGGGTTCAAGCCATTTATTTAAGTGATAAGAAAACCAAAACTTAGGAGGACGTTGATCAGGGGGTAATTTTAAATAATGATCCGAATGCCATGGATCTTGAAAGTCTAATAAATACGGGATATTAAAAAGTAATTTCCAAAATTTTCCTAAAATCATGATTGGAAATTGTGTTGTGCTGAAATAGATTAAATTAATTTTATTTTCACGAATTAATTTAATGCCCTGCCAAAAGAATGGCCATAATGCTCTGATTGCAATACTGCCTAATCCTATTTTTCGGGTAAGGTTAGGAGAAGGAATTCTTACGCGAATAATTTTAATATTATCGGGTAAAGTATCCAATAAATAAGGATCTTTGGAGGCTTCTGAATCTAGGGGATCTACTGCAAGAATAATAGGTTCCCATCCATTCTCTCTAAAGTACTGTAAACCCATTCTGATCCTGTGCATATCCGGGGTATGGTCAGGAGGGAAATAGGGGGAAATAATTAATACCTGTTTAGGCATGTGATAAATATTTTTTCCAGAGTTGAATTAATTGGGTAGCCTGATTTTCCCAACATAAATTTTCTCCGGCTATCCAAGCGGCATTTCTTCTGATTGAATATTCTTGAATTAACAATGGAATTTCTGCGGCTAATTGATCAAAAGAATGATTAATGATTACAGCTTCTGGAGCGAGTTGTTTAATTTCGTTATGACCTTGGGTAAAGGAAGCTAACACGGGTAAGCCAGCTAATAAATAGTGTAGGATTTTATTGGTAATGGTTAAATCCCTGCTATGGGATTCAGCTAATTCCGTTGCCAGCCCTATATGATGGGACGCCAAGAGGGGTAATATTTCTGGAGGTGGGACTGGGTCTTTAAAAAGTATTTTTATTTTCTCTGAGGTAAGTGATAATAATTGCTTTTGATAATTGGGATCACATTTTCCAACCAGCGTAATATTAAATTGAAGTGTAGCATTTATAGAAGATAAAGCTAATAACATATTTTCAATTCCTCTACCAGGACCTGTAACTTGTGAAATCCAAATTAATTTTATAGTGTCGAGAGGTGGATAATTATTTTGATAATTTAATTTACTTCTTTCGGTTAAGGGGAAAGAATTATAAATGGGGATAGGTTTTTTTCCCTTATATTTTTTAAATAATTCTTCAGCGAGAATATGAGAAGTTGTGATTGAAAACACTCCTTTATGGAGTGCATCGGATTCAGCTTTTGCCAGCATTTTTTTGGGTCTTCCCAATTGTTGCGAGGGGCGTAAATCTTCGGAGTACCAATCTTCTAAATCAAAGGCGACGGGTATTTTTGCATTTAATAAAAAGCGAGCTTGAACGGAAGGCATTTCTTGATGAATGCTATATAAATCGGCTGCTTGTTTGCGTGCGGCGGGGATAATATTCCAAGGTCCATATCCATTTGCCCAAGCGTTTTCAATTCCCAATTTAAAGATTAATTCTCTTCCGATTTTAAATGCGAGTCTATATAAATTTCTAAAAGGTTTATTAGGTCTTAAATCGGTGTAGGCTAAATAATTAATTGAATATGGTTGCAATAAAGATATATCTTGTAAATAAAGGGCATCGTCATAAAAGGTAGTAAGGATAGTAACTTTGTATCCTTGTTCAAATGCCAGACGTGCTTCTTTTAAAACTCTAGGATTTCTACATAAATGATTTTGGGTAATTATACAGAGGTGGGGATTCATTCCGTGTTAAATGAATAATTTTAAGAAATTTCTTCTGAGGGTTAATAATTGTTGTGTTTTTTTGAAACCAATGTTTTTATACAGAGTACCGGTAATTCCAGCGTATTGGGGTTTAAAATCTGGGCAAAGGGAATAAATCCAATTTTCGATTTCGAGGGCTTCATGGAGATGATGTTTTGCGATCCATTCGGCTAAAATCCAAAGGCGTTCGCAGGCAGCTTTTTTTCTTAATGGGGTGAGCATATTTCTTTCTTCCATTACCGTGAGAATTCTTTTAAATATGAGACGGTATTGGTAATGAGAGACTACGGTGCTCATTCCTTGTTTATTAAAGTTGGTCATTTGTTGTTCATGGAATACCCAATAGCCAGCACAACCTGGGACGTAAGCAATTTTAGGGTTTCTAAGACACATTTCTAGAATTGCCATACGATCTTCCATAAAAGCAGCATCGGCTCTTCTGGGGACCTGTATTGCCAATTCTTGTTTAAAAATCATAGCCGACATATGCGAGCCATAATCAGCACCCAATTGCCTTGCGGTAAAATCCTCCCAGGGACCAGCCTCAGGTCTTTCTACAATGGTTTGGGTTTTACTATGAAATTCATCGCATCTAGAAATAACAATATCGGCTTGTTGTTCGTCTCCTGCGATTACTTGGAGATGGAGGGTATTTTTATTAAGGAAATCATCACTATCGAGAAATTTAAAATATCTTCCGGTTGCCAATGCCATTCCCCGATTAATAGAAAAAGGTTGACCACTATTAATTTCATTTCTTACGGAAATAATATCAGGTTGGCTTTGCAACCATTCCCAAGAGCCATCATTACTATGGTCATCCACAACAATTATTTCAATACTACAGGATTGATTTCTGCAAGAATCAATTGCACGTGGAATTAAATTCAGGCGATTATAATTTGCAATTATTACAGAAACATCAGGGTTCATAGGTTTATTAAGATATTTGTCGGTCAGAGGGTTTAATTTTTCTATGGCCTAAAATTGCATGATAAAGCGGTCGAAAAATATTTTTTAATGTTTCTTTTGCAAAATCAGGGAATACTTTTGAGGACGCAATAAATTCTGCCCAAAACGGGGATATTTTATTTACATAAATTAAAGATAGGCAGATTGCTTCTTTTTTATATTCAGGTTTTTGGGTGTTTCCTCCTAAGAAGTGAACGATGGTAGGATGTGTAATATGAAAAGGATATTCTGGAACATGGTCGGGATTTGGGGCTGGAGGATTGGTTAAGGTTGAAATTCCTTTTATTACATTTAAGGAAAAATTTCCTCTACTCATGAGCTGATCACCGTACCATTTTCCGTTATCGGGTATTCCATATAAGTTATGTACGGCTAAGGAGATGGCCATTAATAATTCTTCATTGGGTTTATTTCGAAGTCTAACTAATCCAAGGGAATCATAGGCTGGTTCGAGGTCTCTTGCGAACTCAAAGACTTTATGTGCCTGGGGGGTATTTTCAAAATAATATAAACATCCATTAAATCCTGGGAGTGCTTGAACATTAAATTGTTTACAAGTTTTTTGAACATCGCCAAACCATTCTCCTGTAGAACGTTTTTCTCCCACAGTAGCAACGGGTTTTCCTTTCATTTCCTCGAACATCCAATCTGTAGAACCAGTGAGGAGGCAATCCCCATCGAGAAATAAAGTTCTTTGACCTGGGCTCATGATATCCATCCAAAGTTTGGTGGTAAAACTTTCCCCATAAGTTCCGGGAGGAAAAACAAATAATTCGAAATTTTTTTGTTGGGTAAGATCTTGAGGAATCCAATCAGGTCTATCGGTTGCGATACAAAAACCAGTATTAGAATTTGCGTGCCAATAAAAAAAAGATCGGGCGAGATTTACAGCAAATTGAATATACACTGCATGACCTGTAGCGATGGTGAGTACGCATTTTTCAAATCGGGCACTCATTTCGCTTTATTTAATATTTAATCTTAATCCTAAAGCATCTCTCCAAAAGATATGTCGAATATTTCCAACATAATGTCTGGCAACCCAAGGTTTCCCGGGATAAGAAAGCCGTAAGCTCATTTGGTCATCCACTGCACAAATTATTTCCTCTTTAGGAAATAAGGGGAAATTATTTTCTAGAATATTTAAGGCCATCCAGGTTTGTTCTGTAAAATGATTTCCGTCGGGTGGTATTATTTTCATCCTCTCTTGGGTTTGGGGATGGGAGGAATAATTTCCACAAAACCAAAGAATACCTGCATTTACAAAAGGCTGAGTAGTTTCCATTTGGGGGCGAAAGGCAGAAATTGCGGGGTCATAAGCCGGTTGAAAATCAACCGTTGCCATCATATAAAAATTGGGTTGATCGGGAGGAGGCGTATAATCCTTAAACCATAAATAATCTGCATCACACCATAGCGTTCTTTGGAACCTTGAGGCTTGATGTAACACAAAGCAAAACTTTTTGCCCATTGGTTTTTTATCACAATAAGAAGCCAATGCATCATGGCCATTAGATAATGCCCAGTTTCTACTATCTTCCCAATGAATTACTTCTAATGGGGCTTTCCACCAATTGAAGCTATTTTTAATTTCTTCGGGTGACATTGAACCATCTGAACACAAAACAATAGAAGGTTTATGTGACCAATGAATATTTATACTATTGAGATTTTCTCTCAACATGCTTAAATATTTTTTACCCGTAATAGAAATTAAGGTAAATGAAGATAAGGGGGCTGGAATAAAAACAGGATTCGGTAAGCGATTGAGTATCCAGTGATAAAATTTTCCGCTTCTAAAAGCAAAAGAATTAGTATATCTGGTTAACATAACTTTGGTTACTTTCGCTTCGGAATATGATACCAAATATAGGATAATAATTTCAGAAATTTCCACCCTACGATGGGTTTAAGTTTTTCCAAAATTGGGTTACCTAAAAATGGTAAATGAGTAGTTCCCCCAATTTTTTTTATTTGAGCAAAACAATAGGAAGAGATATCGGGAAATTGAGGCCATGCCAAGCCTCCATAATCCATATATAATTTAGCAAATGCTTTTTGATAATTTATAGGAGGATTGGGATGTTTACTAAAGGCATTTAATTTTTGATCAATTGCTAATACATGACTTTGTAAACCCTTATAATGATTTTGACCACTAAGGTTATGACTTCCCGGAGGGAATTTTCGATAATACCCCCAAGCTTCGGGAATGTAAATAATTTTAGAAGCATTTAATACTACTCTACAAAAAAATTCTCCATCATCATCTACTGTAATTCGGGTATCCCAAAGGCCGGCTTTATCAATGAGGTTTTTGGGGGTAAGCCAAGCATGTACTGGAATCATACTTCCTACCCCACTAATTCCATACAAGGCCAATAAAAATTCGGGAGGAGATTCGGAATTATGGTAAAAGGGATCCGGTAATGCTTGCGTGGGATTGGGCAAGGGGTCTCCATTTTGAAAATACCAAGTATATCCAAAAGAAATTACATTAGGTTGTGTTAATAGGGTGTTAAGTTGATATTGTAATTTTTTAGGATGAATTAAATCATCTGCATCTAAAAATAAAATAAATTCACCTGTACTGTTTTGTAATCCCAGGTTACGGGCAGCGGATGCACCAGTTCTTCCGGTAGTTGATATTAATTTCAGATTTGGGTTTATATAGTTTCTTACCAGTTCCGGACCTGTATCTGTTGATCCATCATCAATTACCCAAACTTCTAATTTGACTTCTTCAGAGGCAAAAACACTATTTAGGGTTTCCTGAATCCAGGGACCTTTATTAAACAAAGGAATAATAACCGATATTAAAGGTTGAGTCATATTTTATTAAAAATATTTCTCCATTGATTATAAAATAAAGATCGGTCCGGTAATTTTCCTTCAGGATAGACAGGGCTGTTTAAGAGGGAATAA
>RFSG01000043.1 GCA_009924095.1 Sphingobacteriia bacterium | reverse complement strand
GGATGTAATGGCATTTTTATGGCTAAATTTATTAGGCTGTTTATTGGTAATGGGAATAAGCCTTATGCTTCAATTCCTGATTTCAAAAAAAATCCGGCATGCGCCGGATTTAATTAAAAAGTAGAAATACTATTATTTTTTACCTTTTCCTGCAGGAGCTGGTGCATTTGAATAATCAGGTTGTGATTTAATTTCTTCCATCAATTTCGATGCATTTTTTACATAATTATCATCCTTTTCTGCTTCCGCAGTGGCTTTAGCCTCTTGTGCTGTTTTTAATGCATCCGGATAAGCTTTCAATTTCATTTGAATTTTAGCTTTTTGTAACATTACCCAATACGCTTTAGGATTATTTTCCAAGGCTTTATTTTCCCAGGCTAATGCCTGATTTAAATCTTTACCATTTTCATAATAATATACGGCAGCAGTATGGTAAGGCCGGCGATCTCTGCCCATTTCTTTTTCAATGGCAGTCATAATCTTAGCATCAATTTCTGTAGTTACTTTAAATGCTACTACCGTACGATCCCATTTAATTTCAATCGTTGCTTCGGTGGGTTTGATATCTTGTACTTCAATTACAAAGTTTTCAATTCTATCATTTATTTTCTTCGGACTTACTGAAAATTTCACTACATCATTTTCGGGTTTATAATCCGATGCATCGGTAACCGTTAAATCTTTGGTAATAATTACTTCCCAATTATTTTCATTCGGGATGGTAATTAATCCATATTTACCTTTAGCAATTTTAGTCCCTTGAATCATCACTTCATCTCCGAATTCTATTGTAGTTGCAGAGTTGGCACCTGTTCTCCAAACTTTACCATAAGGAACAACATCTCCAAATATGGTTCTTCCTTTTACGCCTGGACGGGAATAAATTAATTCAATAAAAGAGGTACCAAATTGTTGTTTAATGGTAACCGAAGGACTTGGAGGAGGTACGGGTAAGGTTTGTGCCGACAGGGTGAAGAATACACCTGTAAGAATTACCCAGGAAAATAAAATTGTTTTCATATGACTTACGTGGTGGATAATAAATGAACTGAAAAGGAAATTAAACAAATTATAAAAATTATTTAAATGCAGGAATACCTGTGATTTCAGCCCCGAGAATTAACAGGTGAATATCATGGGTTCCTTCATAAGTGAGAACCGATTCTAAATTGGCCATATGTCGCATCATTGGATATTCTCCGGTGATGCCCATACCTCCATGAATTTGACGGGCTTCTCTCGCAATATTTAAAGCCATTTCCACATTATTTCTTTTTGCTAAAGATATTTGTGCGGTAGTAGCTTTATCTTCATTTTTCAATACGCCTAATCTCCAGGTTAATAATTGGGCCTTAGTAATTTCGGTTAGCATTTCGGCTAATTTCTTCTGAATTAATTGAAAAGATCCTATCGGCTTATCAAATTGCATTCTTTCTTTAGAATATTGCACAGCTGAATCATAACATGCCATGGCAGAACCAATCGCTCCCCAGGCAATTCCAAAGCGGGCAGAATCCAAACAACCCAAAGGTCCTTTTAATCCACTGATATTGGGCAATAGGTTTTCTTTAGGAACTTTAACATTATCAAACACCAACTCACCAGTTGAAGAAGCGCGCAACGACCACTTTCCATGAATTTCTGGCGTGGTAAAGCCTTCCATGCCACGTTCTACAATTACCCCCTGAATACGGCCTTCTTCATTCTTCGCCCATACCACAGCAATATCTGCAAAGGGTGAATTAGAAATCCACATTTTACTTCCGTTTAATATATAATGATCGCCTGCATCTTTGAGATTGGTTAACATCCCCCCTGGATTAGATCCATAGTCTGCTTCGGTTAATCCGAAACATCCCATATATTCGCCGGTGGCTAATTTGGGTAGATATTTTTTTCGTTGCGCTTCAGATCCATATTTATAAATTGGATACATTACCAATGAACCTTGCACAGATGCCATAGAGCGCAATCCCGAATCGCAGCGTTCAATCTCCTGCATAATTAATCCATAGGATATTTGGTCTAATCCTCCACATCCATATTCAACGGGTAGTTGAGGACCAAAAATCCCTAACTGACCCATCTCCGGAATTAAGTGGGTAGGGCAAATATTTCTTTGGGCACAATCTTCAATGATAGGCATTACTTTTTCCTGAACCCAATCCCGAACCGATTGGCGAATCAATATTTGTTCTTCGGTCAACAAATCATCCATACCATAAAAGTCGGCAGCATGATAAGGTTTAACACTTTGCTTATGAAGTTCGGGAACATTTGCCCGCTGGGTCTGAAGACTTCCGATCATAGATTAAAAAAGGTGAAAATTTAATTAACTGTAAAACTACAATTTTCCGAACTTGGTTCAGGTAATTTCCCGAATTTGAAGAATGATTTTCCCTTCTCCGGTTTGGAAATCATAAGTGGTGAGTGGTTCTTTGGCAGGGCCCGTAAGTACCTTTCCTTCCCAGGAGAACTTGGAACCATGTAAGGGACAAGTAAACTCTTCCCCTTTTACTTTTAATCCCGCGCCTTGATGGGTGCAACGCAACGCCACTGCCTTATAGACATTGTTTTTCCGGGTAACCGCAATGTTATTTGCCCCTTTTCTGGCAATCACAACCACAGGATTATTATCCCAGGCGGAAAAAGGAATTTCAACATTACGAACCTTTTTATCTATCTCCACAAAGGGTTTTATGCCCGTTCCACAGCTACTCAGCCACGTTCCTATTCCTCCCATCCCTGCCAAACAGGCAGCACAGGAAGCACGATACAAAAAGGTTTTACGATCCATCTTTACTTAATAACAATATTTATAATAAACCTTATTATCATCTATACCCAGAAGGCGCAGTTCCTTGAAATACCCCTTGAACAGCAGTATGGGCAATATGCGATTCTCCATAATAATAAGGCAAAGCCGCAATATCGGGTAAAGGATAAGTGATATTAAAATTTGCTTTTTTACCCGGCTCCAAAGATCCTTCCTGATCGGAAATCTCTAGGGCTGCGGCACCATTCAAGGTAATGGCTACCAAAGCCTCCAGTGGCAATAAACGCAAATAAACACATCCCAAAGAAAATATAAATTGCATATTTCCAGATGGAGAGGAACCCGGATTATAATCAGAAGCTAATACCAATGGCAACCCGGCTGCTATTAAGTCCCGTGCCGGACCATAGGGAATTCGTAAAAAGAAAGAAGTGCCGGGCAGCAACACGGGCAGCGTGCTGGAATTTTGTAAAGCACTTATCTCAGCTGAACCGATTCGTTCAAGATGATCTACGCTGATTGCATTCGCCTGCACCCCTGCCTGTACGCCACCTGATATCGCCAACTCATTGGCATGAATCTTAGGCTTTAATCCCCATTTTGCAGCAGCCGCAAGAATTTTCAATGTTTGCTCAGGTGAAAAAAAGCCTTCATCACAAAATACATCTATATAATCGGCCAACCTTTCTGCTCCTACTGCTGGAATCATTTCTTCAATGATTTCCTGTACATATCCTTCCGGATTACTTTTCCATCGCATCGGAATTGCATGGGCACCTAAAAAAGTAGATTTGATCGTTATTGACAGATTATTTTTTAATCGGGTAATTACCCTCAACATTTTTAATTCATTTTCCAAGTTTAATCCATATCCGCTTTTTATTTCTAACGCGGTAGTACCTAATTGAATTAATCGTTGAATTCTTTCAAAAGCTTTATCATATAATTCTGCTTCAGAACAATTTTCAATATGCACTGCGGATTGTAAAATTCCACCTCCTTTACGTGCAATTTCTTCATACGTTAATCCTTGAATTTTGTCAACAAATTCTTGCTCACGAGAAGCTGCAAATACTAAGTGGGTATGACTATCACAAAATCCCGGAAATATAATTCTTCCCGGAACTGGCATTAATTGAACCTCTGAAATATTTTCTGGAAATTCCGACATTAATCCGAATTCCTTTATTTTACCATCTTTTACCCATAGCCAGGCATCCTGTAAAATCAAGGTGCTTGCCATATCCTTTCCAGATAATTTTAATTTCCCCTGAGCATTTACAGGAATTAATTGATGAATATGGGTTAATATATAATTCATTTATCGGGAAGAAGGCTTAGATTCTTTCCTTCCAAAAACTGAGAAATGAACATATCTTTTAGGATGCTTTTTTAAATCTACAAATAAACTATCCAGACTAATAGCTGAAGCGGTTAAATTATTGTAAAGTTTTTTATCATTTATTAACAGGCCTAAAGATCCTTCTCCCCTGTTAATTTTTTCCATTACAATTTTTAGTTCCTTAACAGAACTTTCGGCATTGGTAATTAAACTTTTTATTTTATCACTTTGAGCTGCAAGTGTGTCCGTAAATTTTGCACTATTCTGCAGGATGCGTTTAATATTTTCATTATTTCGAAATTCTTAACGATAGATCGGGCCGAAGCTATCATATGATCCACTTTGCGCATGGTGGTATCTAATCGCCCAGTTGTATTCCGGATATTTAAGATTGAAGCACTCAGATTATTTTTATTGGTTTCATTAAACAGCAGGTTCAGGTTTGAAACCAAAGAATCAATAGAGGAAACGGCATCTTCTACTTTTAGTTTTAGCGGCATTAGTTCTTTTTGAACCTGACTGGTAAAAGAGGTGGCAAGCGAATCAGCAATCTGTTCTTCATCTTTTAAATAAACAGAGGATTTCCCTAAAATAATATTAATGGCTTTTGTCCCCAATAAATCAACACTATACACCATGGCTTTAGAATCATCTGGAATTTTTAACTCATTCACCGACATACTGAAGTCCACCCGGATTTTATGGGTTTCCAGGTCAATCGTTAAAGCATTTACCTGACCGATTTGCATTCCATTGATTAGAACTTTACTTCCAACCGTAAGACCATCTACATTTTCATATTCTGAATATAGACGGAAAGTACCGTCAAATAAGGAAGTTCCCTTGAGATAATTAAATCCCAGAATTAAAATAATTACGGCAATAAGGGCAATCGCACCAACCTTGGTTTCATTATTTACTTTCATCTTTAGCAAAATTAATAAAAGGAGGGTGCCAAAGGGAAATAGAAATTAATGAGGGGATGTTTTCTCTTCGGTATAGGTTTGAAATGCATTGAAAATCCCTAATGCCACTTGTTTCTGACCGGATTCAGCGTACAAAAATTTTTCTTCCTCTTTGTGAGTAAGAAATCCGGTTTCTACTAATATGGAAGGAGTACCTGCTCTCCATAAAACTAGGAAAGGACCTTGTTTGGCGCCTCTACTTTTTCGTCCCTGGGTTTTAAATTCCGTTTCGATTTGGGTTGCCAAAGACAGAGATTTTTTCAAATAAGCATCTTTAATCAAGGAAAACATGATATAAGCTTCTGGAGATTCGGGATCAAAGCCTTCATATTCCTCATTATAGTTTTCTTCTAGTTGAATTACGGAGTTCTCTGCAATCATTATATTCAAGTTTGCGTTTTCTTTACTTAATCCCATAGCATAGGTTTCGGTGCCATTTATTGCAGGATTAGGATTAGCATTACAATGAATGGAAATAAAAAAATCTGCTTTATTTAAAGACGCATGTTTGGCTCGTTCATGGAGTTCAACAAACACATCCGTTTTCCGGGTCATGATCACCTGTACTTCGGGCATTTCGCTTTTTACTAACTTTTCAAGTTCTAATGCGATGGAGAGTGCAACTTGTTTTTCTTTAGCGACTACTCCATGGCAACCCGGATCTTTCCCTCCATGGCCTGCATCTATGACCAATAAAAACTCTCCCACTCGAGGAGAACGGGGCAATGGGGTAAAGGAACTTACTCCTATCCCCAGGAATGCGAATAAGAAAATCTTAAGGTTCTTCACTTTTTTCTGAAATTTGCGCTGTTTTGGTGAAGGATGAAATCAAATTTCGTAAGAAATGGAACGTGGTAGCAAGTCGAAAATTGTTGACAAACTTTGTGTGCGTCATTTTGTTCGGACTTCTACCCCTATTTCTATGGGCTCAAGCTCCACCGCCTCAGGTTATCCAAGATACCATCCCTCAGGATTCCTTGCTCCGAATTTCTGCCTTAGCCCCAGATAGCACCCAACAAATTTTAGCAGATTCCCTTAAACAAGCGTTTCGCGATTCTATGCAAAGAAGCGCTGAACTTAAAAGCAGAGTGAATTACCATGCTCGCGATTCTATCATCTTTGACCTCGATGGTAAATTACTTCAGTTATATGGAGAAGTGAGTTTGGATTATGAAGATATTAAACTAACCGCTGATCGAGTAACCATTGATTGGGGAACCAATACCTTGTATGCCGAAGGAACGCCGGATACCAGCGGTCAGATTATTGGACAACCTCAATTCGATGAGGGTGGACAAAAGTATTTAACAGAAAAGATTGTATTCAATTTTAATACTCGAAAAGGAAGAATTACCGGAGGGCGAACGCAACAAGATGAAAATTTTGTAATCGGTGATACCATCAAAAGAAATCCCGATAATAGTTATTATATACAATCGGGTAAAATCACCACTTGCGATTTAGAACATCCCCATTTTTATATTTATTCCAATAGAATGAAAGTTATTCCCAATGATAAAGTAGTAATGGGTCGGGTTAATTTAATTGTTGAAGATGTACCCACCCCTTTGATATTGCCCTTTGGATTTTTCCCCAATAAAAAGGGAAAAAAATCAGGAATATTAATGCCCGCTTATGGCGTTGATGCCACAAGAGGATATTTTTTAAGAGAGGGAGGATATTATCAATCGTTTGGGGATTATGTAGATGCTGCATTAAGAGGAGATATTTATTCTTATGGTTCTTATAGACTTAATCTGGCAAGCCGTTATGCATTAAGATATAAATTCACCGGAGGGATTGATTTGTCTTTTGCTAATAATAATAATGGAGATCAAACCAATGCAGAATATGCAGAGCAGCGAGATTTTTTTATTAAATGGAAACATGATCAAACCTTAGGAAAATCAGCAAGAATAAATGCAGATGTGAATTTGGGTTCTTCGAAATATTTAAGCTTAAATAGTAATAATATTCAGGATATTGTAAATAACACTTTGTTATCCAATATATCTTATAATAAAACTTTTGGAAATTCCCCCTGGAATTTAAGTTCCAGAATATCGTATCAACAAAATACCAGCAAAAAGACTGTTACTTTGGATTTACCCTCAATAGGAATTAATAGAGGAAGAACATTTCCCTTTAAAAGGAAATTATCTGGTAGTAAGGAATATTGGTATGAAAAAATAGGATATTCTTATTCTTTCCAATTTCAAAATAGAATTAACACTTATGATTCCATATTATTTACCCCGGCGGGTAATAAATTATTTCAAAATGGAATTCAACACTCTATTCCGGTTTCTATGAATTTTAAAGCATTAAAATATATTACTTTCTCACCTTCTTTTAATTATACTGAACAATGGTATAATCAAGAAATCAGAAACCGAAGCAGGCGAGATACACTCGGAAATTTTAAATTAATGCCTGATACCATTCCCGGCCTTGTTGCTATTCGACAATTTACAGCTGGTATATCGGCTGCCACCCGTGTGTATGGGATGATTCCATTTCATAGTTATAGACAAAGAATTATACGGCATACTCTTACGCCCAGTATAGGATATAATTATCGCCCCGATTTTTCTGAATTAAAATGGAATAATTATTATTCAGTGTATGATTCCTTAAAAGAACAAAATTTAAGGTTTAGTCGAGGGGATGGTCAAATTTTTGGAGGAGCGCCCAGAGGCACTTTACAATCCATTAATTTTAGTATTATTAATTTGTTAGAAATGAGATATAATTCGATTAAAAGAAATCAAGATACCCTTCAAGAATCTCCAATAGTAAAAAAGATTACAATTTTAGATAATTTAGGAATAAATGGTTTTTATAATTTTGCTGCAGATTCTCTTAAATTATCTCCTATTAATTTTAGTGCGCGTACCGTACTTTTAAAAGAATTATTAAATGTGAATTTAACTGCTGTTATGGATCCCTATACCCAAGATACTGCAGGGGTAAGAATTAATAAATATCGCTTTGAAAGTGGAAAAGAGAGCGATAAAAATAAAATTGGATATATTAATGCATCTAATTTAGCTATTAGTACTTCTTTCCGAAGCAAAAAGGAAAATAAACCTATGGTACGGAAAGAATCTATGGATTCAGTGGTTTATGCTGAAATTCAAAAGCACAAAGAACAATATATTGATTTTAATATTCCGTGGTCGTTTAATTTAACTTATAATTTATTATACACAAAACCCAAAATAACCGAGAAAGCAACCATAAATCAATCTGTTGCCGTATCCGGAGATTTAAACTTAACTGAAAAGTGGAAAATCAGGATTTCAAGTGGATATGATTTTGTAAGTAAAGATTTAATACCCACCAATATCAGTGTACTGCGAGATTTACATTGTTGGGAAGCGTCGTTTACCTCTATCCCATTTGGCCTACGAAAATATTTTATGCTCACCATTCAAGCCAAAAGCAGTATGTTACAAGACTTAAAACTCACCAAACAAAGGCCTCCCAATTTTCAGAATTTGTTAGATTAAGTATGCTTGAAAAAAAATTCTATCCCCACAGATGATAAAAATCAGTTTTGAAACGTCATCAACCTATTATATTTGAGGGATTATCAACTGAACTATTATGCCACAATACCATATTCTCGGTACAGTACCCCATAAACGGCATACGGTGTTTCGCCAGCCCAATGGGAATTTATATGCAGAAGAACTCGTAAGCACCGAAGGTTTCTCGAATGTATATTCCTTATTGTATCATCTATACCCTCCTACTCTGGTAACTTCTGTTGGTGAACCCTATAGTGTTATTCCGGAAATTGCGATAGCGAACAATCTAAAACATCATAGCTTCCAGGGATTTATGACTGCCCCTGAGGCAGATTATATTCAAAGCCGAAAGATTGTACTCACCAATTCGGATTTACATATAGCTTTGGCCGCGCCTTCCGCTTCGATGAATTATTTCTTTAAAAATGCAGATGCAGATGAAATGATTTTTATTCATGTGGGTTCTGGAACTTTACATACAGCGTACGGAAAAATTAAATTTTCATACGGGGATTATTTAATCATTCCCCGAGGCATTATTTATCAACTCACCTTTGACACTCCCGAAAATCGGCATTTTATTATCGAATCTGCAACGCCTATTGTTACGCCTAAACGATATCGTAATGAATATGGGCAATTATTGGAACATTCTCCTTATTGCGAAAGAGATATTCGCAAACCCGAGGCATTAGAAACCATCGACCAAACCGGAGAATTTCAGATCATGATAAAAAAACAAGGATATATTTTCCCATATGTTTATCAAACCCATCCTTTTGATGTAATTGGTTGGGATGGAAATTTTTATCCCTGGGCATTTTCGATTCACGACTTTGAACCCATAACAGGTAGAGTGCATCAGCCCCCTCCGGTACATCAAACCTTTGAAGGACATAACTTTGTGGTATGTTCTTTTGTACCTCGTTTATACGATTATCATCCGCAAGCAATCCCTGCTCCTTATCACCATAGTAATATAGATTCAGATGAGATTTTATATTATGTAGATGGGGACTTTATGAGCAGAAAAAGTGTGACCAAAGGTCAAATCACTTTACATCCGGGAGGAATTCCGCATGGCCCTCATCCTGGAACGGTAGAAAAATCAATTGGCGCGCAACGAACAGAAGAATTAGCAGTGATGGTAGATCCCTTCCGTCCTTTACAAATTACCCGTGCCGCATTAAATATTGAATTACCCGATTATCATAAATCCTGGTTGGGGTAATTCATATCCTTTGTGATTATAAACTAATTTATCAATTTTATGTCCTTGAACCCTTCAGCTTCCGCCCCCATGATTCAGGAAGATTTTCTTCCCCTAAATGGAACCGACCATTTAGAATTTTATGTAGGTAATGCTAAACAAGCTGCCTATTTCTATAAAACCGCATTTGGATTTCAAGACTATGCGTATGCTGGTCCTGAAACTGGGGTTAAAGAAAAATCCTCTTATGTGATTAAACAAGGAAAAATTATCTTAGTCCTAACTACTCCTTTACAACCCGAACATGAAATCAATGATCATATCCGTCAACATGGAGATGGGGTAAAGGTATTGGCATTAGGGGTGGAGGATGCCACCCGTGCCTATGAAGAAACGGTTAAAAGAGGGGCAAAAGGGTATTTATCCCCTCAAAGAATGTCTGATGAACATGGAGAAATCGTAACCTCCGGAATACATACTTATGGAGATACCGTTCATTTGTTTGTAGAAAGAAAAAATTATCGTGGTCCTTTCATGCCAGGTTTTCAAGCTTATAATTCTGGATATCATCCCACCCAAACCGGATTATTACATGTAGATCATTGCGTAGGAAATGTAGATTGGGGTCAGATGAATATATGGTGCGAATTCTACAAAAATGTAATGGGATTTAAACAAATTATCTCTTTTGATGATAAGGATATCTCCACCGAATACTCTGCCTTGATGAGTAAGGTAATGAGCAATGGAAATGGATATGTGAAATTCCCAATTAATGAACCGGCGGAAGGAAAGAAGAAATCTCAAATCGAAGAATATATCCAGTTTTATAAAGGCCCCGGGGTACAACATATTGCCGTAGCCACTGGTGATATTATACATACCGTGCAGGAATTGAGAAGTCGGGGTATTGATTTTTTACGCGTGCCCGATACGTATTATGAAACTTTATTGGATAGAGTTGGAAATATTGATGAAGAAGTCGCTATCCTAAAAGACCTTGGTTTGTTGGTAGATCGGGATGATGAAGGATATTTATTACAGATCTTTACAAAGCCAGTGGAAGACCGCCCCACTCTGTTCTTTGAAATTATCCAACGTAAAGGAGCAACCTCTTTTGGGAAAGGAAACTTCAAAGCTTTGTTCGAATCTATAGAATTAGAACAAGGCCGTCGCGGAAATTTGTAATTTTAGTTATCAATTTACTTAACCCCTCAATCTTTTTTTTATGTTATACGATCAAATTCCAAGTCTCGATTTAGCTGATTTTGTATCTGGTGATGAGACATTAAAACAACAATTCGTTCAGAACCTCGGTGCTGCCTATCATGAAATAGGATTTGTAGCGATTAAAAATCATGGCTTAAATGATGCCGACACAGAAAAACTGTATGCTACCATCCGTAAGTTTTTCGATTTGACAGATGCTCAAAAACAAGCTTATGAAATCGAAGGATTAGCGGGTCAACGAGGATATACTGGAAAAGGAAAAGAACATGCAAAAGGCCGGAATACTGGGGACTTAAAAGAGTTCTACCATGTAGGTCAAGAGTTAGATCCCAAAGATCCTGATTATGATTTATATCCCAAAAATGTTTGGGTAAATGAAATTCCAGAGTTTAAAGATATTAGCTTGTTGGTGTATCGCACCTTGGAAAATGCAGGTAAAACCATGTTACGTGCAATTGCATTATATCTTGAATTACCGGAAGATTATTTTGAAGATAAAGTACACAATGGGAATTCTATCCTTCGTCCCATTCATTATTTTCCGATTGAAAATCCGGATGAAGTACCTGCGGATGCTGTGCGCGCTGCTGAACATGGGGATATTAATTTAATCACCTTGTTGATGGGAGCTTCAGCCGATGGATTAGAAGTGTTAAGAAGAGATGGAAAATGGATTGCCATTACCGCTTTGCCCAATCAAATAGTGGTTAATGTGGGAGATATGTTAGATCGTTTGTCCAATCATAAATTAAAATCTACGATCCACCGAGTGGCAAATCCTCCAAGAGAAATGATGCATACCAGTAGATATTCCATCCCATTCTTTATGCATCCGAGGGGAGAAATGGATTTAACCTGTCTGCCAAATTGTATTGATGCGGAAAATCCAAAACGGTATTCTGATATTACTGCTGGTGATTTCTTAGATGAAAGATTAGTAGAATTAGGATTGAAAAAATAATTCTCCTATTTTCGGTTATTCAGTAATCATCATTGTTTATGGATAACCGATTAAAATTTGGACTTCTGATTGGATTAGCATCCGCTGTTTTCACTTTATTACTCTATGTTGTTGGCGTAGATGATAATAAGGGATTAGGTATGATTTCTTTTTTAATTCTTTTCGGAGGATTATGGCTAGGAATTAAGGAGATTAGGGATCAAGAAAAAGGAGGGTTTATCACCTTCAATGATGCTTGGAAACAAGGCTTTCGGATTATTCTATGGTCTTCGGTTGTAACCACAGTATTCACTTTGATTTACATGGGGTGGATTAATCCGGATTTAATGGCCAATCAATTAGAAGCCTCAAGGATTGAAATGGAGGAAGAGGGATTATCGTCAGAACAAATTGATCAGGCAATGTCCATGACAGCGATGTTCACGACACCTTGGGCGGCAGCTGTTTTTGCCTTTTTGGGTAATTTGTTTATTGGAATGTTAATCGCATTAATTCCGGCTGCCATCCTAAAAAAGATAGAACCTGAAATCTTAGCATAAACTTTTGAGGATTTGTTTATTCTTCCTCGTCATTTTCCTGCGTATTCCAGGCCTCATAAGTGGTAGCATATAAGGCAAATTCCATTGGATTTAAATGCTCTTTCACCTCAGCAGGAGTAGGTCTGTCTTCTCCTAAAAACACAACGAGTGGAAGGTATAAATCTTCAAGGTCACCGGAATCTAACACCTTTGCCCCATTCAATCGTTCTTTCCAAGGAGCATCGGCCAATTCTTCGGCTTCGATTAATGGCTCATAGATTTGGGCTTCCACTTGAAAGTCTTCTTCTTCCACCAATAAAAACTCATGTAGAAAATCTTCTAAGGAAGGTTCAACGCTTTGTTGGCGACAATCATCTAAATAGATAAATAGATTCAACCATTCAGAACCATCATCGGCAGTCATAGATTCAATTTCTGCCCATTCGGGGCTATCGAAATAAGCATCCGACTGGGCTTGTTGTCCGGTTTGTAAAGCTTGTAAAACCAGGATGTCTGCCAAATAAACCGATAATTCTCCAGCGGCATCTGACGATTCAGCCCACTCTAAAAAATGTTGCCATTTTTCAGGAAAAGGTTTGGACTCATCTGTAAACAAGGACAAAGGATCTAACGACAATGCTTGCCCGGATGCTTGTGTCCAGTGCAATACAAGAGATTCGGCAACTTTAGAGAAGGTCATAAGGTAAATTTATCGTGTGGAAATTTAGATATAAAAGTAGGATCTTCAAATCTTGATTTACGTTGCTCCCACCCTTCAATACATACATCCCCCATCAACATGTGTAAGGGCAACTCAGGAGCGGTAGCGGCATATAGGAGCACACTGGCAATTTGGTCTGGGTCTCCGGGTTGTTTCCCATCTGAAAGAGAGATCCTTCGCGCAGCTGCCTGATTGAGTTCATAATAAGGACTATCCGCACTGGGTTTCTGAACCCCTGAAGTTTTCACCAAAGAATTCCCAGCCCAATCGGTACGATAGGGTCCGGGCTCAATTACACTTACTCTTACGCCAAATGGGGTTAATTCCTGAGCAATGGCTTCGGTAAATCCCTCTACCGCAAACTTAGAAGCATTATAGGCTGATAAACCTTGCATTCCTCTAAGTCCAGCTAAAGACGATACATTGATTATCATTCCTGAGCCTCGAGTTCGCATTACAGGAATTAAAGATTTGGTTAATTCTACCAATGCGAAAAAATTCACCTGCATCTGATGGTAATAATTCTCCATTTCTAATTCTTCCGCCATTCCCCAAACTCCATATCCGGCATTATTGATTAAATAGTCAACCGTTCCAAAGTGTTTTAGTACATCGGCAGCAAGCCCAGACGCAGCGCCGTTTAGGCTCAACTCAGCTACAAACAAACGACAGGTTTCGGGATAGGCATCTACCAAATCCTTTCCATCGTCCAGATTACGTACCGCAGCACCCACTTGATGTCCTGCGGCTAAAGCCTTAAGGGCAATCGCTTTTCCTAACCCTCTTGAGGCTCCGGTGATTAACCATACAGGCTTTTGATCAGCTGACATACTATCTAAAGTTATAAATTTATTTATTATGATTATTTCTGTTCTACTAAAGCTTTAATCGGTTCAACTTCCAATTGAATGGGCTTCTTGATTTTATTGGGCTCTAAAGCAAAATCTAAAACCTCCTCAGCCCGCTCTACATAAACAAAGGTAAGTTGAGAAAGGGTATCGTCTTTAATTTCCATCACATCTTTTTCATTTTCTTTACACATAATGATTTGACGAATTCCGGCACGGGCTGCTGCCAGTACTTTTTCCTTAATCCCCCCAACTGGCAACACTTTTCCTCGTAGGGTAATTTCTCCGGTCATTGCCAAACGACTTTTAACCATCCTTTGAGTAAACAAAGACGCCATGGTGGTTAATAAAGTAATACCTGCTGAAGGGCCATCTTTGGGTATCGCTCCTGCCGGAATATGTAAATGTACATCCCAAGAGGTAAAGGCGGCCAGGGGAATATTGAACCGCTCTGCATGTGATTTTAAATAAGTATAAGCGGCCATCGCACTTTCTTTCATTACATCGCCCAGTTGACCCGTCAAGGTTAACTTCCCATTACCGCGCAACAAAACGGATTCAATAAACAAAATATCCCCACCTACGGATGTCCAAGCTAATCCTATTCCCACGCCGGGAACTTCTAACTTTTCGTAAGCCTCTTGATCAAATCGAGGCACCCCTAAGTAATGGTCTAAATTTGCTTCTGTAACCGAGGCGCCATCGGATTGTTCCATCACAATTTCTTTGGCCGTTACTCTACAAACTCTTGCAATCTTTTGATTTAAATTTCGAACTCCGGATTCACGGGTATGTCCTTCAATAATCTTCCGTAACGCACCATTGCTCAACTTTAATTGATTGGCCTTTAAACCATGTTCCTTTTTCTGATCAGGAACTAAATGTTGACGTGCAATTTGTAATTTTTCTTCTAAGGTATATCCATTAATCTCTATTAATTCCATACGATCGCGAAGGGCAGGATGAATAGACTCCAGAGAATTTGCAGTAGCAATAAATAAGATGGGAGAAAGATCATAGTCCACTTCTAAAAAGTGATCATTAAAGGCATTGTTTTGGGCAGGATCTAATACTTCCAATAAAGCAGAAGAAGGGTCACCCCGAAAATCATTTCCTACCTTATCTATTTCATCCAGCATAAAAACAGGATTGCCAAACTTAGCTTTTTTAAGCCCTTGTAAAATCCTTCCCGGCATTGCCCCAATATAGGTTCGTCTATGTCCCCGAATTTCCGCTTCATCTCTAACCCCCCCTAAGGACATCCGCACAAACTCACGATTTAAAGACCTAGCAATGGATTTTCCCAAAGACGTTTTTCCTACCCCTGGAGGGCCGTATAAACAAATAATAGGCGCTTTTTTGTCTTGCTTTAATTTTAATACTGCTAAATATTCTAAGATTCTTTCTTTTACTTTTTCCAGTCCGAAATGATCTTCATCTAAAACTTTTTTCGCTTCGGTTAAGTCAAATGATTCTTCTTTAAATTCTCCCCAAGGTAATTCTAGTAACCAATCAATATAATTCATGGATACCGAGTATTCAGGGGAATTCGGATGTAAACGATTGATGCGATTTAATTCTTTATCAAATACTTCCTGAACTTTAGCAGACCATTTTTTCTTGCTACCTCTTTCTTTTAACTCAGAAATTTCCTGCTCAAATCCCTCTTCCCCTAATTCATCTTGAATCGCTTTAATTTGTTGGCGAAGGATATAATCTCTTTGTTGTTTATCGAGATCAATTTTTACTTTCGATTGAATTTCTTCAGATAATTCTAAAACATTTAATTCATTATTTAAATATCCCATGACAATATTGGCACGATCCATTAAGGAATGGGTTTCCAGAATATCTTGTTTTTCTTTTACTTCTAGATTCAGGTTAGAAGCAATAAAATTTACCAAGAACCGGAAGGAGTTAATATTATGTAGCGCAATATTGGCTTCGGAAGGAATATTAGGGGAAAGCTCGATTACTTTTTGGGCTTCATTTTTAAGGGATAAAGCCATTGCTCTGGCTTCAGAAACTTCCGGATAAATTTCGGGTGCTTTTTTAATCTTTGCCCGGAAATAGGGCTCTTCCTGGGTGTAAGATTCGATTTCGAACCTCCCTCTTCCTTGAATCACCGCAGTTAAACTTCCATCCGGCATACGAATCATCCGAAGAATAACGGCGATGGTTCCAAACTTAAATAAATCGGCAGAAGTAGGATTTTCTACTGCGAAGTTTTGTTGGGAAACCACGCCAATTAATTTAGATTCTTGCTGATATGCATCTTTAATCAATTGTATGGATTTATCTCTCCCTACGGTAATGGGAATCACCACCCCTGGAAATAATACTGTGTTTTTTAAGGGAAGGATAGAAACTTCATCAGGAAGTTGATCTAACTCCCATTTTTTCTCATCTCCATCATTAAACAAGGGGATGTCAGCATCGTTTAAATTGTCAGCTAAGGAAAATTTTGTCATTGTGTCGGTAATTTGCTAAAATCGTCAGAAAAAATTCTACCCTGTCAGATAGGTAAGTGTAGAAAAACTTCTTTCGTAAGATTGCCCCGTGGAATCAAATACCATGCCCTGTTAAAAAATGGTTATTTTTGAAGCGTAATTAAATTCATGATCGACTTAAAAGATATAATCACGATAACGGGCATGCCCGGATTATTCAAAATTATCAAACCTACCACCAATGGAGTTTTGGTAGAACCTCTATCTAATGACCCCAAACGTTTTGTGGTAAACCAGAATAAACCCGTTTCTAAACTGGAAGACATCTCTATTTATACCCAACAAGATAGTGTATCCTTAACCGACCTATTTGTTTTGGTGAAAGAGAAATTCGGAACGGATTTACAAGTTACTCCCAAAAGCGATGAAGCGGCTTTACGCGAATTCATGGAGACTGTACTTCCCGAATATGATCGCGAAAGAGTATATGCCTCTAATATTCGTAAATTAATAACTTGGTATACGATATTAAATGAGTTCCAAGCCCCCCAACCGGCAGATGCCTGAGTGGTAAATGTGGCACCTGATTTCCAGATTCATTCTTAAAAACCGAATATTCCTACTCGTCCTAGTAGGAATTACTACTATAATCATGACCTGGTTCGCTACCCGAACCGAATTGAGTCATGATTTTGCCAAAGTAATTCCTGCCGACGACCCCGAATATAAAGCCTATCTTTCCTTTAAACAGGAATTTGGAGAAGATGGAAATGTACTCATCATAGGGCTCGAATCCCCTAACCTATTTCGTAAAGATGTTTATAAAAGTCTGTATGTTTTAACCGAAGACCTGAAATCATTTGAAGGGGTTGATCAAGTGTTAAGCATCACGCATTTATATCAACTCGAAAAAAATGAATCCCTCAAAAGATTTGACTTTGGCCTTATGGCACCCGTACTTCCAGTAACCCAGGAAGAAACAAATTTAATTCGAAAAAAAATATTTAGTCAGCCCCTTTATCGTCATTTAATTCTCGATGCAGAAGGAAATGCTACCATATTGGCGGTTACCCTGAATCGCTATAAATTAGATTCTCAAGATAAAATTCGAATTGTTAAAAATATTACCGAAAGAATTAATCGCTTTGGATTTAAAAATAAAGTTAAAATCCATTTCTCCGGATTACCCTATATCCGGGCCTACACCTCTGAAAAAATACCGAAAGAATTAACCATATTTTTATTACTGGCTGTTGTAGTGACCACCTTAAGTTTATATTTATTCTTTAGATCCTTTAGTGCCGTTATTTTTCCTTTAATCTTATTGGGAATTGGAATTGTGTGGACCATGGGATTAATTGCTTTATTAGGATTTAAAATGACCTTATTAACGGGATTAATTCCTCCCTTAATTGTGGTAATTAGTATTCCAAACTCTGTTTATTTAATTTCTAAGTATCATTCAGAATATCGTAGATGTAAAAATAAAATTAAAGCGTTGGTAAATGTTATTCATAAAATAGGGATTGTAACCTTAATGATTAATGCCAATACTGCAGTAGGATTTTTAACCTTATATTTTACAGAAGTAGTACCCTTACAAGAATTTGGATTAATTGCTTGCCTGGCTACGATGATTACGTATGTAATATCCATTGTATTAATTCCAGGGGTATTTTCTTTATTGCCTCCCCCCAGTGAAAAAAATACACAACATTTAGATGGTAAATTTATTCGTCAATTTATTTCTATAATTAAAAATACGGTACGGCATAAAAGAACGAGTATTTATATTCTTACTGGCTTAGCCACGGGTATCTCGATTTGGGGATTATTCCAATTAAAGGCAATTACCTATATGGTAGATGATTTACCAAAGGAGGATCAAATCTATACAGATTTACGATTTATGGAATCTCATTTTAAAGGGGTAATGCCTTTTGAAATTATAGTAGATACGAAGAAAAATGGGGGACTACGGAAAACACAAATCCTTAGGAAAATAGAGCAATTACAAGAAAAATTAGAAACCTATCCTGAAATTTCTAAAACCCGCAGTGTGGTAGATTTATTCAAAACCGCAAGGATGGCGTTTTATGGGAATAATCCGGAAGAATTTTCATTACCGTCACGGGATGAAATGAATTTTATTTTATCCTATTACCGACGACAAACCGGCGGGGTTCGTAAGAAAAATATCATGAGTGCCATTGTAGATACTACTTTCCGCAAAACTCGAATTAGTGGAAATATTAAAGATATAGGATCTATTGAAATGAAAATTTTAATGACAAAAGTAGAAAAAGATATTGCCGAAATTTTTGATAAACCAGAAGAAACCGAAACCTTAGTAACTGGTACGACTAAGATATTTATTAAAGCCAATGATTATTTAGTGAGTAATTTATTCTGGAGTTTAATTGCTACCTTTTTATTAATTGCCGCGCAAATGTATTGGTTGTTTAAGTCGTGGAAAGTAATGGTAGTAAGTATGTTGGCTAATTTAATTCCTTTAATTATTATTGGTGGGATTATGGGATTTTCCGGAATACCCTTAAAACCTTCTACAGTATTAATTTTCGGAATTGCGTTTGGAATTGCTATTGATAATACCATTCACTATTTAGCCAAATATCGCCAGGATAGAAAAATGGGATTAAATGTCATGGATTCAGTTATGCTCTCATTAGATGAAACCGGACAAGGGATTATTTACACCAGTTTAATTTTACTTTGTGGCTTTATTATTTTCGTTGCCTCCAGCTTTGGCAGTACGGTAGCCTTAGGCGTATTAACTTCCTTAACCTTATTTATTGCTTTATTTTCTAATTTATTGTTTTTACCAGCGATGGTAATTACGTTAAATATCCAGGAAAATTCTTCGGAAGTACTCATTGATGAGTACAATGAAAACGACGACTAATTTTTTTACGCATAAGGAGTGGTAATTCCTTTTCGGAGTTGGTCATATAGACTCCGATATTGATAAAATAATCCTGGAGGGATTTGTGCCAATTCGATGGCATCTTCTTCCGAGCAGCCCATCCATTGCCAGCGTACGGCCTGATAAAATAATGAGATGAGGTCAATGCCTTCGGTTTCGGGGTTTAAGTTTTCGATCATCACGTACTAAGGGTAAGAATTTATAGTTCAAAATAAACACTTAGGTACGCCAAAGTGTGTCGTACCACAATCGTTGTTATGGTTTGGCTTTATAATTCATATTCTTAGCCTACGGTTTCAACCATGGGTAAGGAAGGCGGAGTTGGGTTACCACCCAGTGTTAGGGATGGAGCTGTGTTTTATGACGACCTAATTTTTTATTTTATATTAAAAAACAGATGGTTATAAATGCGATTCTCAGTTTTAATTAAAATATTGCACTACCAGAAAATATAAAGGCATACCCACTGTAATATTCACAGGAAAAGTTACTGCAAGCGCCATTGGAAGATATAAACCAGGATCCGCTTTAGGAACTGCTATCTTCATTGCAGCTGGCACTGCTATGTAAGATGCACTTGCAGCCAACACAGCAAATATAAATCTGTTGGTTATATCTGTTGTTACAAATCCACTTAATATGGCAAATAAACATCCATTTATTAATGGAATTAGGATAGCAAAAGCCAACGGAAATATTCCAAATGAAAAGAATGATTTTAACTTTCTTCCACTTGTAACTCCCATATCTAAAAGAAAAATAGCAAGAAACCCTTTGAATAAGTCGTTGGTAAATGGTTTAATTCCTTCTGCTTGTTTTGCATTAGCAATAAATCCTATGACTAAACTTCCCAGAATTAATAAGACACTTCCATTTGTCAAAGAATGTTTAATTACTGATGGAATTTTAATTTTCGTTGTGTTATCCTCTTTATTAAATAGAGTAATCAGTATTAAACCAATAATTATAGCGGGAGATTCCATTAATGCCATAATTGCGACCATGTGGCCATGTAGGCTCATTTGTTGACTTTCTAAATAAGAGACAGCCGTGACAAATGTAACGGCGCTTACAGAGCCATAAGCTGCAGCAATAGCTCCTGCATCAAATACACTTAGTTTCCTTTTAAGTATAAAAAATGTATAGGTTGGTATAATTGCTGAAATAAAGATTCCCAATAACATCGAGAAGCCAATTTCACTCGTAAATGTTTCATGGGATAGTTCTTGTCCGCCTTTAAACCCAATGGAGAACAATAAATAGAGTGAAATAAATTTTGATGAGTTAGAGGGTATCTCCAAATCGCTTTTTACATAAACTGCGATAACCCCCAGCACAAAAAATAATAGTGCAGGATTGGTTAGATTTTCTATGAGTAAATTGAAATTCATTTTTCTTTTTTCAATAATTATTTTTTGTCAATCCAATAGAAATGTTGATTTATGCATGATGTTACCGTAAGCCTCGTCTCGGCCCGATAGCTAAATGGAGATATCGGCTGGTATTAGGTGTGAAAAAACTCTATGCTTTATCCCCAGCCCTGTCGTTGAAAAAGACTGTTTCTTGCACATGCCTTAAGGGTAAATTTATATCCTAAAACAGCAACATAATTGGCATATATACAAACCACTGACCGATCAACTCCAAATGAGTTGCCTCGAAGATAGAATCGAAAGAGATAACCCTGTTCGGTTTATTGATGCATTCGTTGATCATCTGGAGTTAAGCCGAATAGGCCCTCGTTCGGCGTAGACTTAGTCTGCGCCACTGCGTCATAGAAACTTAGTTTCGCCCTTTGGCCTCCCTTCAACAAGCCCAGTTGAGGGTTATTTTTTAAAGCCATTTGCAGTGCTTTTATACAGCCGTCTGCTGATAGCGTTTCTGACAAATAGAATCCAACAATTTTCCTACTATAAGCATCCGTAATAAGCGACAAATAAGTAAAGTCATTTTCCAATGTGATGTAGGTAATGTCGCTTACCCAAAGCTGATTAGGGGCTGTTGGTATAAAATCAACGATCAGATTTGGATATTTACGCATCCAATGATCTGAGAAGGTTGTAACCGGAACTCTGCGTTTTCTTTTCCTGACCAACAGCTTATGTGTTGCCAGCAAATCAAACATTGTATCTCTGCCAATTTCAATGTGATGTTCTTTCATAAATCCATCCATTTTAAATATTAGTTTCCTTGTTCCTAATCGCTTTTGTGTTTTACGGATATTCAATACTTCCTGAAGAATTAAATCGTGTTGTAAAGCTTCTTTTTCAGCGTGTTTAACAAATTTGTAAAAGGCTTGCCGACTGTAACCAAGCAATGAGCAAAGCGTTTGTATACTTCGGCTTTCGCTTTGCCCTATATTCATTATTGCTTGGTGCCAAGCTTTTTTTTCCAATCGATTCCTGTTTCTTTATTAGCAATATTGATGATTTCTTCGAGCAAACGATTATGCAATTGCTGGTTCTTAAGCTCCTTTTGTAAAAGCTTTACTTCGTTTGGCAATTCAGGTTCTTTCATTCCTGTTTCTTTTTCCCGTTTGCGTTTCATCTTTTCTCGCCAAGTAGGTTTTCTGCCTTGATATTCCAATACCCAATCGCAAATGCTACGAAATGGAATATCGTATTTTAATCCAAGTTCTCGATAAGTATAGTTGCCTGACAAATACTCGGCAACAATCTCTTCTTTTGTTTTTATTTTTTGACTCATTTTGTGCGAAATTAAGTTAACATTTCTGTCAACCTATTTCAGGACAAGTCACATTCTTGTCATCTTTTACTAAGTCTTTTGCAAAGTCAATAAATAGCTTGTGTGCTTTTGTAAATGAATATCTGTCGTTACTTTGTTTTACAGCAATGTTTCTCTTTACCATAGTTCCAATATGTCGCTTTAAACTATCTTCTGTGTTTAGTTGCTTGTTAGCTTTGATTACGTCTAACCACGATGAATTTTTAAAGTATTCAAGTATTTCGTCAAGATGAAATTCTGAATAATTAAGTTCTTCTAAGAAATTCTTACCGTCCTTGTCAAGTTCATAGCATAGAATTGAAAAGAAAATAGAAATGTCTCTTGATGTGTTTTCGTTTGTGTCACTTGAAACCAAGTAATAAAAGTCGTGATTACCAATTATTTCAAAGCCAAAAGAAGTCTCAAAAAAATTGATATAAAAGTCTTCATTCTTCTTGATTGTCTCAAACAAAAAGTCTTCAACAGTGATGAACTTCCCTTCCATTAAAGAAGTGACTATTTCTTTGTGTTTATCTGGATACATCTTCTTGTTTCTTAATTGTAAGTTTCGGCATAATTAGTTCAGATTCGTCATTGGAAACGGTAATCTTATTTCCTTTTTTGTTTACTGTAACTTCATAATCATCTTCAAAAAGTAAGCTGGTTACCATAAAAAAGTTGTCAAAGGAAAAATTCTCACTTTCTTGCTTGATAGAACTTT
>RFSG01000042.1 GCA_009924095.1 Sphingobacteriia bacterium | reverse complement strand
ACCATACCGATTCAAATTAATGCAGCGCCTGCGGCTTCAGTAGCAACCAGCACCTCCCCTGCATGTGTAGGAGATTTGCTCAGCCTGAAAGCCTTTCCTGTCCCCGGTGCAACAGGGTATTATTGGATAGGCCCCAATGGGTTTTCAAGTACTCTTCAAACAACTTATCTTCCCAATATAGCCCTTTCTCAGGCAGGTTGGTATTCGGTGTATGCAATCGCCGGTGGATGCACCAGCGCTGTCTCGGTAACCCAAGTAGTAGTAGGAAATGCTGTACCATCCCCAGTAGTGAATTGGAATGCCCCGGTTTGTATTGGGGATACTTTACTGCTCACCTCAGGAATGACCAGTCCTGCAAATTGTTATTGGGCAGGTCCAGTGGGATGGGTCTCCTTTGATTTAAATCCTATCATTCCTTCCTCCGGTAGTGCACAGGCGGGTACTTATTCCTGCTATTGTCAGGTTAATGGCTGCACGAGCCCTACCTCTACTTTGCAAGTCACTATTCAACCTTTTGCACCAGTACCCCAAATCACACAATCTGGGGATACGCTTTGGGCCAATGGATCCAGTACCTATCAATGGTACTCTGCGACGATAGGCTTAATTGTAGGGGCTAACGGAAATTATTATGTTCCTACTGCAGGCGATACTTATTGGGTGGAAGATTTAGGAAATGGTTGCCCCTCCGATACCTCCTTACACGTAACCTGGTTTCCAGTATCCGTTCAAGACCTAATCGGTAGGTCGAACCTGAAGATTAAAGTATATCCCAATCCAGTTAATAAGTATTTATATATTAAAGGATTAGATAATATGTCTAATTATAATATCAATATTTATAATAGCCAAAGCACTTTGGTTTTAGCCAATTCCCCAATCCATACTTTTACATCTGGTGTTTCTGAATTTATCCTACCTACTCCATTACCTTCTGGAGTTTATTATTTGGAGGTAATGACCGATGCCTTTCAACAGCCCTTGTTTAGGACATCTCTGCAAATTATTCCCTAAGTACTGATAAGCTAAGGTTGTTCGGGAAGTAATATCCAGGAATAAATATTTTCCTGTTTCAGTTGAATCATTTGAGGGATTAAACTTTTTCGATCTTCGGAACCGGCAATACTTACCCGGTAATATTTACTTCCTGCTGCAGGAGGAATGACTTTAGCCTCAGGTATTCCTTTTTTGATCCAGACCAACTTTTCTTCTTCCGCCGCTGCTTCCGAGGGAGAAGAAAATACAATCAGATAAGATTCTACCCGAGCCTCAACCACAGGTGTAGCAGGCTTTTCTACCGGAGCGGGTTCTTCAGGTTTTACCTCAGAAACTTTTATCACTTCCGGATGGGTTACCGGCAAAGAATAATACCACCAGGCAGCATATAACAATCCTATTAATAAGCATGAGATGAGAAGATTTCGGAAAACCCGTTTTCTATTCATTTTTTTTCCTGGCTTTTTCTCAACCTGATTTTTGGGAGTTATTGGAGCAGTTGGAACAGGGATAGGCGTTTCGGTAACAGTCGCTACTGGAGTAGGGGCTTCAACCTTCTCCGCTATGATGGGCTCAGGTGCTGCAACAGCAACAGGTTTGGGCTGTGGGGTAGGGGTAGCCGAAACACGGGCTGGGGTTAATTTAGGAAGGGTAAGCGTTGGCATACCTCCTAGATTACTATATAATACTTCCTTCGCTGAAGGAAGGAAATTCATTTCAATGCCTGATAGGCCTTTGGTTAATACCCCAATTCCTTGAATATGATAACTTCCCTTCTGCTCTAATACCCGTTGAATCTCTTTACCCAATTCCGCTGCATCCTTACCTGTAGGTTGTAAATATTGGCAAAAGCGATTCCATTCTCCTGAATCATCAGACGATAACGAAGGCTTAAATGCAGGACTTTCAAAAGGAGGATGTAGAAGGCTTGAAGAACCTGCTTCTATTCTGGCAGAATGAAATACCCGGTAAAAGGTACCAATAAAGGGCACCTCAAATTGATCCAGGTTACGTATGGATTCTAAAAGATAATATTCTGCAGAATAATTCACGTTGCTCAAAAGGTCGCACCCAAACCTGCCCTGAAGTCTAAAGGCATTTCGGGATACAAATACCAACGCGTCCAGGTTTGTCCAGACAGGTTGGAACCTTCCAAAAATAGAGAGAAACTTTTGTAAAACCTATATTCGGTATGCAGAGAAAGATCTGTAAAAGCGGGGGCTTTTATAATAGTGGTAGTGCCGGAACTTTCGGTTTTTTGTGCTAACGGCCTGCTGCCAAAGGTGAAGGTGCGAAGGGTAAGGGAAAATTTAGCGGTAGGTGCCCAGGTTAAAAAAGCTTCCATCCGAAATACGGGTTGATGAAAGTTAGCCGCCAATTGTGCCATGGAATACCAGTTATATTGGGCACTTATACCCGATTGCCATTGTGTTTGTTGCTTCCAAGTTAAAGCTCCCGAAAGTTGTGTAACGTTTGCACCCTCATCATAGGCTAAAGAAAAATAACCGGGTAACCCTGGCGTCTCTACATAAACGGGTAATCGTTTATAATTTTTTCGCTCCATTCTTAAGGTTCCATACCACCCCTTGGGTAAATTCCCCTCTATTTCCATATATACTTTCCATTTTTCCTGAGTAGGCAAAAGATTTAAGGTATTGAATAAATAACGGTTCTCCATAAATCTAGTCCATCGAGTATCCCATTGCATCCCCCCACCATTGCCCAAGTGTAGCCGTAAACGGTCCGGAATAATTTCAAATCTGACTTTTATCATGGGAAGCAAAACATAAGAAGGTGTTGTATCCTGATAATAATTTAATCTTACTCCACCTGATAAATAGAAGTTCTCCTTTTGAAATACAAAATCCGGAGTAAGATCTAAAAAAGTTCTGGAAGCAGTGCGTTGATAATCGGAAATAGAAGAAAAGGTAAACTCCCCTTTACCTCTGATAAAGGTATAATCTCCCAAGCGGAAATTTCCAGTCGGTAATAAACTAATATGATTCTCTGAGGCTCCGGTTTTTTCTTTAAAATATCTATATCGAATATCTCCCGAATATCCGGAAGAATGGCTGGAATCTACCCGATGTAAGCCGATCTGAGCCTCAGCTCTTCCAAAACTGCCCTTTCCATCCGTTGTTATCTCTGGCCTTGGTGCAGCGTGTAGCACGTTTTGGGTGGCAGGGGGAATTCCATAATGATAAAATTGTTGATAATCTCCTAATATATGATATCGAAATTCATGCTGAGGTAATGCCAAACTTCCCCCGGTTTGAAAGGATTCATTTAAATCCTGTGCCTTGTCTATAAAGCCTACACTATGGGCACGATGCCGGTGTTGTATAAACCAAGCTGTTTTTTGATTAGGTGCATGATGCAAAGCAATATCTCCAACACTTCCTCCAAATCTACCTAAACCTAATTTAACATACCCTCTGGGATATAAAGGTAAGGGAGTGGTTAAAGGCATTGGCAATCGAATCGAACTGCTGGGCAATTCAATCGGAATTTTAAACGTTACCTCCTTATATTTAAATTCAGGTTTGGTAAATATCTGTTGAGGAACAGGAATAAGAGGTTCTGGTTTTTCAAATATTTCTATCCCTTCAATCCTCGAATTTTCAACCGAAACCGAATCATCAGAATTTACCTGAGCATTTACAACCTGTATCCCAAATAAGATTAATAATAAGCCAATCCCGTATTTCATTTCTTGCGGTCCTTTTTATTTTCTTCTGGAACAATTTTCGGCGGAGGAAGCGCAACCCTAATTCTATCTTGAATTTGTTTGGCTGCTTCTTTCATTCCAGAATAATAATCCTGAGGTTGAGATAAAATATAATCCAAAATATCTTGGGCTTGAATTGTGTCTTGTTGACGAATATATAATTCCGCTAATTCCATATATCCCCGAATTACCCATTCCCGATAAGTACTATAATTACTTTTTAAATATAATCCAGCTTCTTCCCCTAAAGTATCTTGTCCGGTTTGAATTAAAATTCGGGTAATTTCATATTGTGCGCGCGCTCCGGCTACGGTTCCAGTTGCTGCTTTTTCTAAATCTTTGAATTTCTGTAAAGCGGATATTGTATCTTTAGTTAGTAATAATATTTTTCCTCCCTGCCATTCTAAATCCTGACGTTTCGCAATCGAACCACCGGGTTGTGATAATAATTGTTCAATAGATTTTAAAGCTTCAGGATATTTATTCGCTGTTACCCAAGCTTCAATTTGTAAATTCATAATATTCCATCGTTCACTGGGTTGAACAGCTAAACTCAATGCTTTTTCATATTGAATTGCCGCTGTTTCGTGTTTTCCCAATAGGGTATTTAATTCCCCCGATAATAAACATGCGGGTAAAACATAAGGATGAATTAATTTCGAATTAATTAATTCTGTTAAATCTTGTAATGCCTCTTGAGGTTTACCGGTTTTACTTAAACATACAGCTCGTGCATATCTGGCTTCAAATACATGCGGACCGGTTGAATAATCCCGAATATATAAATTCAATAAAGGTAAGGCAGATGCCCATTCCCCACCTTCCCAAGGCGTAGATGCCGCCTCCCAAGCGATATTCTCTACATCTGAATTAATATCCGGACAACTTTTTCGATAAGCTTCTAATATCTCCGCATATACTTCTGTATTTACCACAAATGGTAAATTATTTAATGCCACTTTGCTCGCTAAAGTATCAGAACAATATTCGGTTACTACTTTTCTAAAATATTTTTCGGCCGCGGCTTTATCCGATGAATTAAAGGCTGCAATTCCCATTCGATTATAGGCCTCCGGTATATAAGGACTATTGGGATATTCCGCAATTAAGGTACGACTCGCCTGACTTGCTTGAGCATAATCCGTCATCCATTTTAAATAAGTATCCCCAGATTGATCTAATGCCGCTTCCCGATATTTTGATTTTGGATATTGTTGAATTACTTTTTTCCAAGTATTAATTGCCTCTGAATATTTTTCTAATCTATAATTTAATAATCCGATTTTATACCAACTATAATCTAAATAAGGATTTTGCGTTTGGGTACTTTTATAATACCATTGCATAGCTTCTGCATAATTTTTTAACGCCATTTCACAATCTCCAGCTCTTAATAATGCATCCTGATATTGAATGGAATTTTCACTTTCTTTAGATAAAGTTAAATATTGCCGAAATGCCTCAGAAGCATTTTCAATTTTATCTAATCGTAAGGCTGCCCATCCCATGCCATACCAAGCATCAATATAATAGGCAGGTTTAGGATTTAAGGGTAATTCTAAAAACTTTTGATATTGTTGCAAGGAAGCATCCCATTTCCCTTGACGAAATAATGATTCCGCATACCAATATCTACATCCCGCGGCAACAATAGGGTCTTGTTGTAAATTAAATCCTTTCCGAAAATATAAATCTGCTTCTTGCCAAATTTGTTTACGATATAATTCTAATCCATAATACCAGCACGAACGTTGATAGGCTTTTAAACTTCTCTCATCTTTTAAATTATTCTTTTCAAATAAAGTAATAGACTCTTTATAATTACCTGTTTGAAACCAAACTTCCCCCATCATAGATCTTATTTCATTTTCATATTTTCCGGAGGGATATTGCGTTAAATAATTCTGCGATTGTTGCAGCGCATCTTCAAATTGCTGGGATTGAAAAGATAATTTTGCATATTGTAAAGAAGCCTCTTCTCCAATATCTGTTTTTGCCCCTAATCGGGCGGCTTTGAAAAATGCCATTCGGGCACTTTCAATATTATTCTGTTGTAAATAACAAAACGCTAAATAATAAGCGGAGGGAGCAGCAAGACTATCTTCTCCTCCCCCAATCTTTTCAAATATGGGTAAGGCAAGCGTATATTTTTCAAGTTTAAAGGCAGTAAATGCATACGCATACCGAAGGGTAGGTGGCATTATATTTTTATGCGATAAGAATTTATCAAAAGATTCCATCGCTGCTGTATATTTTTCATTTTCTACACAAGCGGCAGCCTGAATTAAATATATTTCAGGATCTACAGTTTCAGTAGGAAATTGAGCAATAAAATCATTAAGCCCGGAGATATCTTTTAATTGTGCATAAGCACGTGTGCAGCCTAATAAGGTTTCGGCTGTATGATCGGAGGGAGATAATTTACTTAATATTCTTACGGTCTCTGTATAATTCTTTCTTTCATAATATAATAATCCCACAAATCGAGTAGAAATAATTTGCCATGGACCTGGTTTTTGAATTAAAGTATTTAATTCTTCTAAGGATTTATTATATTCTTTAAAATGATACCAACAAATTCCTGACATATAGGCAATCTCTTGATTTGCAGTATCGCTAATTTGGGGGTCAGGTCTGGATAAGGGCGCTAATTCTTGAATTACCTGCCGATAGGCTTTTTCACGGAAATATTGACGGGCAAGCCATAACCTTGCCTCTGCCATTTGAGGATGTACCGCATATTTAGAAATAAATAATTCGAAATCTTCTTTAGCGGTTTTTCTACCCGATAAATATTCACACAAGGCTAAATAAAAATGCGCCTCAGCTAAATAGGGTAATTGAGTAGTTAATTTACCTCCCGTTTCCCCACCTTCAATATAATTCCGGAATTTAACCGCCGCCGATGGATAGATTCCTTTTCGAAACCATTCCATCCCCTCTAAATAATAGGTACTACTTTCATATTGATCAGGTAATTGAGCTCGTAAAAAGCTCAAGGGTCCTAGTAGTAGTAATCCCCAAAAAATTAATTTATACCACATTAAAAACTTAATTGGGCACCAGCCGAAGGAATTAAGGGTAATTGATTCACTCTTACATAACGGATACGATCAATATAAAATATATTATCCCGATTATAAGTATTATATACTGATGCATTAATCTCAAGTAGAAATTTATTTCCGAATTGCCATCTCTTTTTAGCACTTAAATCTAATCTATGAAAATAAGGTAATCTTCCTCCATTTAAAGTGGTGCTATATAATATTCCTAAATTCCCATTTTGAGTTGCCCAAGGCGTTTGGGCTCCTCCTGTATTAGTTGTTAAACGCTCATAAAATCCTTGGGTCTGCGTAAATGGAAATCCAGAGCCTAAGGTCCATCTTAATCCTAATTCCCATTTTGAAGCTTCAAATCGGGGTTTGATGTTTACTTTTTCTTCCGTCTCAACTTTTGCCTTATATAGTCGATCGTTTACATTCCCTTTATTCCAAGAAATAATTAAATTGGCATTGTGTCTTCTATCGAAACTTGCAGGATAAGTTTGGATACCGTCATTACGATTAATTCTCGCAATGCCATAATTTAAGGAAACATACCATTGTTTATAATCATATTTCATCGCTATATCTAACCCAGAGGCTGAACTCGTTTCTGCAATAAAATCAGGGTCACTGGAAAATAATTTAAATCGGTTAATCGCAGTTAATTGACGGAAATCTTTATGCCATACTTCAACCGTGGTTTCCAAATTCTCAAACAACTCGATTTCCGTTCCTCCTAAATAATGTATTGCGGATTGTAAATTGTTTTTTAACAGAGGATTACTGACATTATCCGGCGCTAAAATAATTCCTTGAAAAAAATTAACAATATCTAAATCAGAATTGGAGCTAATTAAATTCTGGGAATAAATTCCAGTTGCCCCATAAAAACTAATTCGATTGAAATTTAATTTCGCTTTAAGACGAGGCTCTAAAGACACTGTACTTTTATCACTATAAAAATGCATACGCACCCCAGGCTCTATTACTGCTCTGTTTTTTAAGGCACTACCTTCTCCACTATTTTTTCTTTTAAATATTTGTCGGTATTTTAAATAGGTAGCCATTTCGGTATTATTTTCTTTTTGAACCACCCGATATCCATAAGCATTGGTAAAATTAAAATCTGTATTAAATGCAAAAACTTGCACCCCATACGATAATTCATGAATTGATCGGATGATATAAGAAAAATTAAGAAAAGAATTTAATCCTCCAATATTACTTTTTCGAGGAAAGGCTTCGTTTTGTGAATTTAATTGTGTTTTATATCCTGAATAAGCAATATTACCAGTTAAAATAACTTTTGAAAGGGAAGGTAAATATTGAAATTGCATCCCCCCTCCATAGGCAGACCAGCTCACATCTGAAGGATATTCAAAATTCACATCATCCGAATTATTAAATCCAAATAAACTCAAACGATTTCCACCTCCTGTAAAAGTTATTTTTCCATAAATATCTCTGAAGCGATAAGGGAGTCCTAAACTATCCGTTAAGGATTTATATAATCTTTTACTGGTAGATTCTAATCTCGATTCCCGATAGGAAAGTAAAAAACTAGTACCACTGCCTGTATTTCTGGTTTTAGATAAAGGCCCTTCAATTAAAAATCCATTGGTAAAAGGATTGGTATGCACCTTTCCCGATAAACGATTTAAATTACCGGTACGTGTACGAATATCCATAACAGAAGAAACTCTTCCCCCATATTCTGCGCTATACCCAGCTGAATATACATCGGTTGATTTTAATATATCCGGATCAAAAACGCTAAATACCCCAATGCTATGAAATGGATTATAAATAATCATACCATCTAACATTACTAAATTTTGAATGGGGGTACCCCCTCTTACAAATAACTGCCCGCCTTGATCCCCACTGGTAATTACCCCTGAAACCACTTGTAAATATTGGGCAAGATCAGGTGAACCTAAAGAGGGCATTAATTTAATTTGACGAGACGTAATTTTCGTCTCGCCTGCCTTTACTTTATTTTGATCAATTTTTCCAATAGCATCATCCGTAATTACTACTTCCTCTAATACCGTAGCACGTTCTTTTAAGGTAAAAGATAATTTTAATAATTTACCCGCAGTTAAAGTGACTTCCTGATAAATAGTATCATATCCAATAGAGGAAATTCTTAATTTATAAGTACCTGCTGGAATACGCGCTAAACTAAATACCCCTAATTCATTGGTGAGTGCCCCCATTTTTAAAGATTCAATAAATGCAGTGGCGCTAATTACCCCTTCCCCTGTTTCATCTACCACAGATCCCTTGATTTCACTGGTCTGAGCTTGAATCTCACCGATTAGCCCTCCCCAAATAATACAAACAAAAACAATTAATATAGATTTCATGCAGATTAGTTTATCAACTGATACACCAGTTGTTTAAGGGTGTGTTCTTGCGGTAATTTAGAGGGCGTAATTCCTTTAATCATTAAATCTGCTTGCGCAATATTTAATAGATTTTCCTTAATCTTAGTAGCACTAAAATTACGTAATCCGGGTTTATAATTCTTAGCTAAAAAAGCACTAGATAAATGTAATGTTTTAGCTATTTCTTGTTCTTGTTCGGTTTTTAAATATTTACACAATGCCAGACTATGGAAAAAGCGAAATAAGGTAGATAATATTTTTACAGGTGAATTATCTCCAAAATTCCGACTCATTTGATCCACAATTTGCAAGGATTTAAATAAATTACGATTTCCTACCGCATCCTGTAATTCATAAACATTATAATCCCGATCAATATTTACATAGTCTAAAATAAATTCTTTGGTAAGTTCTTTTTGTTTTAAAAAACGAAGTTGAATGGCTAATTTTTCAATCTCTTTTTCTAATAAGGATAATTGGGTGCCAAATGCATCTGATAATAATTGAACACCCACATCAGAAGTATGTAAATCGTGATCGGCCAACATTCCTCGAATATATTCTCCAATTTTATTTTCGTATATTTTTTTAGATTCAAAATATCGAATAACATTGGGATTGGCTTTTAGGGTTTTTGCTAATTTAGAACTACTTTTCCAATAGTATAATCTTCATTTTCCAATATAACATCAAAACAATTTGCCATTGTATTATCAGAATTTTTAATTTCTAATTCATCCTTTTTCATTTTTTGCGCTTCCTTCAATATCACCAACCTTTGCGGGGCCATCACAGGATAGGAGCGCAGCAATCCACTTAATTTTGCACCAGTAGCTTCATTGCCATAAATGATGTCTTGATTAAATCCTCTTAAGGATTCTTCAACGACACTAGATTCTAATTTTAGGGTGATTTTGTCAATGAAATAAGGCTCTTCTCCAATCAGGAAATATACCGGAGCAAATTTATTTTTTTGTATCTCTTTAAGTAAGCCGTTAAAATCCATGGTTGCAAGCTGGCGAATAATCCGTGAAATAATTCGTCAGAAAGGATATCCTATGCCCAAATTATACTGTAATCGGGTATTGCCCAAATCTTGGGGAAATCTCTTAATTACCCAATCCTTTAATTCTGGTGCATAAAGTTGTTGTGCAATATCCAAACGGAGGATAAGGAAGGAGAAATCAAATCGAAAGCCTACCCCTCCATCTAAGGCAAGTACTAAGGTCTCTGTGGATAACTTTCCTCGTGAATCGGTGAACGATGAACCTTTTGCAAACCACACATTCCCCGCATCCAAAAATAACGCTCCCTCTAAAAAGCTTAACAAGTCTCTTCTAATTTCTGCATTGACCTCAATCATTATTTCCCCTCCCGGCGTAATTAAGGTATTCGATAAGGGATCAAAGGTTCCCGGACCGACCGTGTTCGATAACCATCCCCGCAAGGAATTGGTACCCCCGGCATAAAACCTGCTCTCAAAGGGTACCTCACGCGTATAATTTAAAGGATCCGCAAATCCTGTCTTCCCCCGAAATACTAACTCCCCCGATTTCCCTAATGGTGTATACCGCTTCCCCTCTAAACTGATCTTGAAAAATTGTCCGTACGATACATTGTTTAATAACCTATCCTTATAACTTCCATCAGAATTAAAATAACGGTCAATTAAATAGGGGACCATCCCCCCTAATTCTACAAACCCCTTAAAATAATGTGACGACCGCGCTCGAGTAGTCGCATAATCCGAAAAAATAAATGCATAAATATGACTCGTCGTATATCGCGATTTAAAATCCCTCAGTAATAATTCTCTTAAAAATGGCCTTTCCGATAATATGTTTTGGTTAAATGCTTCCGATAAATCACTCCGAATATAGGAAATCGCTAATGGCGTAAACTGACTGCTTTGCTGTTGTGAAAAGGGAATATGATACCACTGATATTGCAAAGAAAGATCAGTAATCCGCCGCGTAAATTCTATCCTCTGCTCATTGGTTTGGGATAGTGTTAATGAGGTAGTGGCATTAAAAAAACTTACATCTCCTTTCAGTCGAAAGGGTAATAAAAATTTAGGAAATATTAAACTTACTCTGCCTCCAAATGTATACAAAAACTTACGAATATTTTTATTGCCCTGCTCAGGATAATACAAACTGACATTTCCTTTTCCGCTGATTTCTAATTTTTCCGCATTTCGAAAAACATTATTGTTCCGGTAAGTAATATTCCCCCCAACTCCCGGTAAATTGGTTGCACTTACCAGTCGATATTCAGTAGAAAAAGCCTCTACACCCAACCGCGCAGTGGTGCGGTTTAATAAACTCATCTCCATCCAAACCCCTAAAGTTCGTAAACTATCATTGGGCGTAAACCGTAATACGTTCGTTCGCATTATATTCATATTCTGTAACCGTAATTGCGTACGATGTACATTCCTTAAACTAAAATTTTCTCCCGGCCTTAATAAAATTCTTTCCTGTAAAAAATTATAATTTAAATAATTCAGCTCCGACCGCTGAATGGCAAAATTTATCTTTACCGAGGGCGATAATTTTTTTATCCCTAAATTATTATCCTTACGAAAAGAATTAGATAACGTATCAGAACGGAATCGAATAATAGGATTTCTTAAGGTATCCATAAATTGTTCCCCAGAAACTGAATTTAACAATTGTAGATAAACATCTCCTATTTTATAAATATCATATTTTCCGGGAATATCTACCAATATATCTAAATACCGTATATTCTTTTTTTGAGTTTTTAATACATAAGGCGAGGGCGGCCGTTTTAACACGGTTAAGGTATCTACCGTAAACCGGATGGAATTTAAATTAATTTTAAAATATCCCGCATTTCTTAATATTTCTGCAATTCGGGATCGCTCTTCCCCAAATTTTTCCTCATCATATAAAGATCTAGGACGTAATAAACTTTCATTTGCCCGACGTACCAAATGCGCAAATAATTCAATTTGATCAACTCGATATTTAAGAGAATCTACCCGATATTCCGGCCCTTCGGTAATAATAAATTTAACAGATGCTTGACTTCCCGGTCTGAATCTTCTACTAAAATATTTTACTTCATAATTTACCTTGGCTTGAAAATATCCTTTCGAATAATAATATCTCTGTAAATTGTTCAAATCCGCCCGAATACGCATGGAATCTAATAATACCGGTTTTTCTCCTATTTTATTTAATACGATATTTAATCCGGTTTCATAATATCTCCTAAAAGAGGCACGACTTAATAATATTCTTTTTATTCGGGAGGAATCAGACTCTAATAATTGTGCAAAACGATAAATTTTTAAATATCCTTTGGGAATAATAATAAATGTTTTGTTCGGACGAGTTCGAATACTATTAATTAATTTATCTTTAGGAATATTATGGTTTCCTGAAAATTTAGGTTCTCCTTTAATTAAATGTTCATTCGGTTGCATAAATAAAGTATTCACACAGGCCGTTTGACTGAGCACCATCAAGAGTAAAATCCCTTGAAGTATTAACTGAAAACGAATACCCTTTACCGAAGAAATAAGCACGCGGGATAAAAAGGGAGAATTGTCATGAATCTTGCGCAAACTTTTCCGGTTTCGAATTACCTTTGGCCATACAAAGGCAAGTGATCACACGAGCAAATTTAAAATATTTCGCGTCGCTACGGCATCGAAAATACCGTAAATCTGAAAGACTCACGTTAGTAGAGGGAAGAAAACCTATACTCGAGTGGCACCGTTCCGGTATTTCAACTGGCGAAGTCTGGATTACCCCTCAAGCTCGGGAACTTGAAACGGAGGAAGATATTCTTCAAATTGCTGGCGCAATTTCACCCCAAGATTTACAACGCATCTCAACCCTCGATTCTCCTGAAGGATATCTGGCGGTAATATCCATCCCTGAATATCAACCTTCATTACCCGATGATGCAGCCCTCTGCCTTGTAGAGGTGCAAGACCCCGGTAATCTCGGTACCATACTCAGAATAGCAGATTGGTTCTCTATCCCTCAAGTATGGATAAACGACACTTGTGCCGACCCCTGGAGCCCTAAAGTTATTCGCGCTTCTATGGGCTCTGTATTTCATACTCGAATTTGTCTGTTGGAAGATCCTATCGAATTCTTAAAACCGCTTGCCCAAAGAATTATCCCAACACATTTGCAAGGAAAACCTTTGCAAAATTTTACCTGGCCTCCTCATCCCATTCTTTTATTGGGAAATGAAGGCAATGGCCTTCCCCAAAATTGGATTAATTTAAACCCTGAGGCTGGGGTTATGATCCCAGGATTCGGAAATGCTGAATCCCTGAATATTGCCGTCGCTGCCGGTATCCTCGCTTGGGAAGCCTTCGGAGCAAAAGCCCCAACCATGCCTAATAAATGAACGTCCCTCAACGTTTTTGTATCTTTGACCTTCATGTGGCTTAATCGGGCTTTCCTTATTCTCATTTTATACGCAGGCATATCTATCATCTCCTGCCGTAAACCCACCTCTTTTAAAGAATCTGGAAGCCTCTCTTTTTCCGCCGACTCCTTACACTTCGATACAATATTTACTACCCTCCCTTCCCCAACTTTACGATTATCAGTTCGAAATACCAGCGGAAGTCCACTTCGTATCAAATATATAAACCTACAAGGGGGTGATAATTCTCCTTTTAAACTCATCATCAACGGAGATGCAACACCTGCCGTCGCAGGACTTGAATTAGATAAAGGAGATAGCGCTTTAATCTTTGTCTCCCTTACCGCACAAGGAAATGATGCAAGAATATTGGATAGAATTAATTTCGAAACCTCCGATCAACAATATGAAGTAATCCTCGATGCTTTTGTAAGAGATGCTTATTTCTTAACCGATACTTTTATCGCTTGTGATACCGTATTTACCCCCGCAAAAGCTATCGTGGTGGACGGCCCTTTATTTGTACCCGAAGGATGTACGCTACGTATTGAACCAGGAACGCATTTATATTTTACGCCTCGGGTAGATAAGAATTATAACCCCGCTTCTTATTTATTTGTGGGAGGAACCTTGCAAGTGGAAGGATCTGTCACCTTGCCCGTAATTTTTGAAGGCAATAGATTGGACGAAGCATACGCCGGTAAAGGAGGGCAATGGAGAGGTATTATTTTTGGCGTTACCTCTAAAGGTTCTGTGATAGATAAAGCTAGAATTAAAAATGCTTGGGTAGGAATTCAAATTGATTCCTTGCCCGTAGACGCTGCTCCGAAATTAGTTTTGTCCCGCACCGAAATTAGCAATCATTCTAATTATGGTATTTTACTTCAAGGATATTCTTCCGTTACACAACAACAAATAATGCTCAAAGCGGAAAATATATTAATTGATAATTGTGCTAAATCTTGTTTTGTAATGGCAGGAGGCGGAAATGCGGATATTACTCATGCAACAATTACGGCATTTAATTATGATTTTAATCGGAAAGATCCATTAATTCTTTTAAATAATTATAGTACCACAACTGCCTATCCTTTATTTGCAAAATTTACGAACTGTATTGTGGAAGGTACTGAAGATAATGAAGTGCAATTAGATAATGCTAATTTGGGAGGATATCAGGTAGAATTTAATTATTCTTTAATTCGTTCGGTAATTACCATGCCAGGTATTCAAAATATGTATAATCAATCTCCCGCATTTATAGATTCCCGAAAAAAAGATTATCATTTAAATAATAATTCCCCCGCAATTAATAAAGGAATTGCAACCCAAATATTTACCGACCTCGATGGAAAATCACGTCCTCAGGGAGCAGGTCCGGATTTAGGTTGTTTTGAATATCAACCCTAAGGATGACAACGAATTCCAAAATTAATTTTGCCATTGTTGGGTATGGGCATATTGGAAAGCGATATGAAAAAATAATTGCTCAAAATCCAAATTCCCAATTAATCGGGATTTGTGATCCCCTAATGCCTCAAACTCAGGAAACCCCTGTTTTTTCAACCCTTCCAGACCTTATTACTTTTCTCCAGGCACTTCCCCCTCAGGAAATACCCCCTGTAATTTGTATTTGTACCCCCAACGGATTACACGCCGAACAATCTATATTTTGTCTTTCTCAGGGATTTCATGTAATCTGTGAAAAACCGATGGCATTAACTACTGCAGATGCTCATCAAATGATGGGCACTGCACATAAATTTAAGAGGAGTATTTTTTGCGTAATGCAAAATAGATATTCCCCTCCGGCAGTTTGGTTAAAAGAATTAATTAATTCCCAACAATTGGGAAAAATAGTAATGGTTCAAGTCCATTGTTTTTGGAATCGCGATAATCGATATTATCTCCCCGGTAGTTGGAGAGGAACGGAATCTTTAGATGGCGGAACTTTATTTACCCAATTTTCACATTTCCTGGATTTATTATGTTGGTTATTTGATAAACCTAAAATTGTATCCGGAAATTTTGCAAATCTCATGCATCAGGATATTTTCTCTTTTGAGGATACAGGCTCTTTTCAATTTACATTGCCCAACAACGGAATAGGAGTGTTTAATTATTCCACCGCGGTATGGGATCAGAATTTAGAAAGTAGTATCACCATTCTTGGAAGTCAAGGATCTGTCCAAATTGCCGGGCAATATATGAATGAGGTAAAAGTATGTCATATTAAGGACTACAAAATGCCTACCTTAGCCCAGGGTAATCCACCCAATGATTATGGACAATTTAAAGGTTCTGCCGCAAATCATGAATATGTAATCGCAAATGTTATTGATACTTTATCAGGTAAAGCCCAAATGAGTGTAACCCCAGAAGAAGGATTAAAAGTTATTGAATTAATAGAAGAAATTTATTCAATCAGGGATAATCAGAAAAATTGGTAAATAGAAATAGTCTAAAACTTGCTGTTTAAACCTGGGATTTTTTACACTCAGTTGTTTTGTTTTGATCTACTTTCAATTTATTACAAATACATCAATATACATATCCTTTTCAGGGATTCGTGAAAAATATTCCCTGAATTCTAAAATTAGTAAGAACTTACCTGCCTAATAACTTGGACATCTATAATCACATTCCGTAATCGGGTGGATTCAGAAATGATATAATTTTGAAAAATATGGGAAATGATAAAGTGATCGCCGTAATTGGCTTAGGGTATGTGGGCCTTCCATTAGCGGTAGAATTTGGGAAATATCGAAAAGTAATTGGCTTTGATATTAACCCCGCGAGAATTGCTGAACTGAAAACCGGTAAAGATCATACGCTTGAAGTATCCTCTGAAGAATTAATTCAATCTAAACATATTGTATTCTCTCATCAAGCACAGGATTTATTCGAAGCACAAATTTTTGTTGTAACCGTACCTACCCCCATTGATCGCTACAATCAACCCGATTTATCCCCATTATTAAAAGCAAGCCAATTAATTGCATCGGTATTAAAAAAGGGAGATATTGTTATTTATGAATCTACCGTTTATCCCGGATGTACTGAAGAAGATTGTGTGCCGGTTTTAGAAAAATATTCCGGCTTAACTTATAATCACGATTTCTTCTGTGGATATAGTCCGGAAAGAATGAACCCCGGTGATAAAGACCATAGCGTTACGAAAATTAAAAAAGTAACCGCTGGTTCTACTCCGGAAATTGCTGCCGAAGTGGATGCTTTATATGCCTCCATCATTACCGCAGGAACACATCTGGCTTCTTCTATTAAAGTAGCAGAAGCCTCCAAAATTATTGAAAATTCTCAGCGGGATGTGAATATCGCTTTTGTAAATGAATTGTCGTTAATATTCGAAAAAATGGGAATTGATACCCACGAAGTATTAGCCGCTGCAGGAACTAAATGGAATTTTATGCCCTTTCGGCCAGGATTGGTAGGCGGACATTGTATCGGCGTAGACCCTTACTATCTTACCCATAAAGCCGAAAGTCTCGGATATCACCCCCAGGTAATTCTGGCAGGAAGAAGAATTAATGATAATATGGGTAGCTTTATCGCCAATCGGGTGGTGAAATTAATGGTACAAAAAAATCATTTAATTCATAATTCCCGCATATTAATTCTCGGTATTACCTTCAAAGAAAATTGTCCGGATATTCGAAATTCTAAAGTGCTCAGTATTTATTCTGAATTACGCGATTTCGGTATTCAAGTAGATATTTATGACCCCTGGGCAAATGCGGCTGAAGTTGCACATGAATATAATGTGCAACTGATCTCTCAACCTACGGGATTATATGATGCAATTATTCTTACCGTTGGACATGATGTTTTTCATCAATTAAATCTTACCCCCTTTAAAAAAGATAATACTGTCGTATTTGATGTGAAAGCATTCCTCCCCTTACATGAGGTTACCGCACGTTTATAACTAAATTTATGGTATCCCCAAACCCCTTGAAAATACTGGTAACCGGAGGCGCAGGCTTTATTGGCTCTGCCTTAACTGAAACGCTTTTGCAAGAAGGCCACCAGCTTACTTGTTTAGATAATTTATCTACCGGTAAACAAGAAAATATTCAGCCTTTTTTATCTCATCCCAATTATACATTTATTTCCGGAGATATTCGAAATTTTTCGGATTGTTTAACGGCAACCCAAAATCAAAATGTAATTCTCCATCAAGCTGCATTAGGTTCTGTGCCCAGATCTATTAAAGATCCTTTTACTTCCCATGAAGTGAATTTAACCGGATTTTTAAATATTTTAAATGCAGCCAAAGAAAATAATATTAAAAGAATTGTGTATGCTTCCAGTTCTTCTGTTTATGGAGATCATCCCGCTTTGCCTAAAATAGAAGCACAAACCGGAAAATTATTATCTCCCTATGCTGTGACTAAAATGGGAAATGAATTATATGCCGGTGTTTTTTCGGATTTATATGGATTGGAATTAATTGGCCTTCGTTATTTTAATGTATTTGGGAGAAGACAAGATCCAGATTCCGTATATGCAGCGGTGATTCCTAAATTTATTAAATCCTTCCTTTCTGGAAATTCTCCAATCATTTATGGAGATGGTTCTAATTCCAGAGATTTCACCTATATCGATAATGTAGTACAAGCAAATTATTTGGCTGCCACTACTCAAAATCCAGAAGCATTAAATACAGTATATAATATTGCAGTAGGAGATAATACTACCTTAAATCAATTAATTGAAGCATTAAAAAATGCATTTATTCCTTATTTTCCACAAATAGAAAATATTACTCCGGAATATGGGCCTAACCGTCCCGGAGATATTGCACATTCTTTAGCCTCTATTGATAAAGCCCGAAAATTATTAGGATATAATCCATTGTTTACATTAGAGCAAGGCTTGGAACGATATGCTCAATGGTATGTTCAACATTTTCCCATAAGTTGAATTGCAAGAGAACACTGAATTTTTATTTCCCAAAAACGTAATTCTAATTTCTCAATATTTTCGGCCTGCAGTTGGAGGTGCTGAAAAACAAGCAGAAAAATTAGTAAATGAATTATCTTCCTTAGGATGGAAGATAGAAATTCTTACCGGTCAATGGAATTCTAAATGGCCAAAAACAGAAATCACCCCCTTTGGGAAAATTACCCGGCTCCAAGTATTTCCCAATATTTTGGGATTAAAAGGAATTCGTAAATTTCAACAGTTATGGTTCTTTTTTCAGGTATATCAATATTTACTTAAAAACGGAAATCAATATTCTGTTTTTCATGCCCAATCCGGTTTACGTGTCGCTGCTACCGTAGCTATAGCGGGTTATAAAATGAAAAAGCCGATTATAACCAAAGTTATTAGTTCAGGCCTCACCGGTGATATTCGAATGATTAAACAACAATGGTTCGGAAGCTGGTTTAATAAACAATTATTTAATCATTTATCCTGCTTAGTTTATACTTCACAGGCAGCCGGGGAGGAATATAAACAAGCTGGATTTAATTCCAATAAAATGAAATATATTCCCAATGGGGTTCCAATACCGAATACTGATATTTATCCGAATACATATTCTAATAAACTGAAATTAAAAATTATCTGTGTCTCCCGTTTATCTTATGAAAAAGGCATTGATATATTATTGCATGCCTGTAAAATGTTAGTAAATAATAATATTTCTTTTCAATTAACGATTTTGGGAGATGGACCCTTATTATCCTCTTTAAAAACCCTTTCTAATTCATTACACCTGGATACCCATGTGGTATTTCAAGGATTAGTTTCAGATCCCACCCCGTGGCTGCACGATTCGCATGTATTTGTATTGCCATCCCGATGTGAAGGGATGTCGAACGCATTATTGGAAGCTCAGGCGATAGGTCTTCCAGCGATAGTTACCCGGGTAGGCGCAAATCCCAGTATGGTAGACCAAGGAATTCAAGGATACCTATGTGAACCTGAAGATCCGCAGGCATTGGCAGATGCTTTCTTACTTTTTATTACTCATGGAATTAACAATTCTCCCGAATTAATTCGGTCTAAAATACAAAAACAATTCTCAATGACTTCTGTAGCTCAACAATATGTGAATCTATATGAAGAATTAATTTTAAAAAATGAAGCTCACACCTGATTTAAATTCATTCTCACCGGAATTAATGCATTCCCAAAATCAAAAATTACCCAGAATTTCTTTTGTGATTAATAGCCTCGGCGGCGGTGGCGCTGAAAAGGTATTTATTACCGTGGTAGAATATTTAAGAAAATTCGCCCAAATACAAGTAATCTTATTTAAATCTGAAGGTGTTTATCTGGAAAAATTAAACACAATGCCGGAGGTTTCCTGTGTTGAACTTGATAAGAAAAAAGGTCACCTTTCCATGGTACTTCAACTTAAAGAAGTATGGAAAATCTATCACCCGGAACGGGTGGTTTCTTTTATGGAATATCCCAATATTTTAGTTTCCCTTTCTTTAATAGGTTCCTCCATTAAACATATTTCTTCGGAACGAATGGATTATCGTTCAGGGCTGGGAAATGGTACTATGGATAAATTAAAAAAAGTTTTATTGCCTTTTGTATTTAAAAGAGCCTGGAGAATTATTCCCGTTTCAGAAGCTTTAGGAAATAGGTTAATTCATGATTTTAAGGCTGATCCCCAAAAAATATTTTCGATTCCCAATGGAATAAATTTATCGGAGCTTACGCAGTTATCCCAAAAACAATTACCTGAAAATATTCCTTTTTTACCCGATCGTTTTACCTTTATTTCTGCCGGTAGATTCCACCCTGCCAAAAATCAGGAATTATTAATTCGTGCATTTGCCAGAATAAATAATCAATATCCCAATACCCGGCTTATTTTATTGGGAACGGGGGAATTAGAATCGGAATTAAAAAAACTCGCGTTAATATTAGGAATTGAAAAACTGGTATATTTTCCAGGCTTTGATAATAATGTGCAACGATGGATTTCTAGAGCAGGTACCTTCGTATTATCTTCCAATTATGAAGGAATGCCGAATGCTTTATTGGAAGCCTTTTTTGTAAATGGTCATTGTGTTTCTACGGATTGCCCTACGGGCCCTTCAGAAATTATTTCTTCTGGATATGATGGCATTTTAGTTCCTCCCGGAGATATTGATGCCCTAACACAGGCAATGACGAAAATGTGTATTGACGATGATTTCCGAACACAGGTATATCAGCACAGTAGAATCAAAGCTACACAATTTGATTTATGCCATGTGTTAAAAACCTGGAAATCGGTTATCTTAAACAATAACTTTCAACCTTCTTCTCTGCAACCTATCGGGGATTCATGAAATTAAGCGGCATTCCTTCCTGAATTCTACCTAAATTATCCCAATTATTAAACCAAATTAGAGGCATTACGTATGTGCAGAATTGCTGGGTTTTGGAATATTCAGGGAAAAGGAGGGTATGATTTATCTTCCACCATAATCGCCATGCGAGATACCTTGTCGCATGGAGGCCCCGACGATGCAGGAGTATTCCTAAATCCGGAAGATCAAATGGCGTTTGGGCATCGGCGATTGTCCATTATTGATCTCTCCACGAATGGTCATCAACCTTACACTTTCGAAAATCTTACCATTTGTTATAATGGTGAAGTTTATAATTATGTTGAAGTAAGAGAGTCTTTATTAAAACTCGGATATTCCTTTCAATCTAATTCCGATACAGAAGTAATTCTAAAGGCCTTTCATTGTTGGGGTATGGCTTGTGTAGAAAGATTCAGGGGAATGTGGGCATTTGCGATCTGGGACCAAAATCTAAATAAATTAAGTATTTGCAGAGATAGGGTAGGGGTTAAACCTTTATTTTGGTATTGGCATTCGGGTGTGTTTTTATTTGCCTCTGAACTCAAAGCATTTTTTAAACATCCGAATTTTTCTGCTGAATTAAATCCTAATGCAGTAAATGAATTTTTGCAACATGGATATATTTTAGCACCTCAAAGTATATTTACAAATACCCGTAAATTATTACCCGGGCATTGGCTGGAAATAAATAATTCAGGTGAAATAAAAGAAACTAAATATTGGAGCCTTCCTGAAATTGCCCGGGCAGGAAAATCTAATTGGGCGTATTGGGAAAATAAACCTGTAGCTGAAGTTAGAGATGAATTAGAAAAAGAATTAATGGAAGCCTTTCAATTAAGAATGGTAGCCGATGTTCCGGTTGGGATGTTTTTAAGCGGGGGAATTGATTCTTCTTTGGTTACTGCTATTTTACAAAAGAATTCTCCGGCCCCTTTAAAAACTTTTACCATTGGATTTAATGAAAAAGAATTTAATGAAGCACACTGGGCAAAAAAAGTAGCCGATCATTTAGGGACAGATCATACCGAATTATATTGTTCCCCTGAGGATGCTAAAGTAATTCTTCCGGATTTACCCCATATTTATGACGAACCTTTTGGAGATTCTTCTGCAATCCCCACTTTATTGGTCTCTCGATTGGCACGAAACCAAGTAACCGTTTCTTTATCCGCAGATGGAGGCGATGAACAATTTTATGGGTATTCGGTTTATCCTGTCGCTGAAAATAAATGGAATAAATATCAAGGAAAATATGGATTTAGAATGGCAGGAAAATTAATGCAAAAAATTCCGCCAGAATTAATTCAACAAATATTTAGAACCTACAATAATCCCCTCGATACTGCCTCGGATAAATTTACCCGATTAGCTTCTGTAATTAGCTGTAAAGACCGAATTAATTTTTATGATACCATGATGAAAATGATTGTGCCCGAAGAGGTGAATCGCATGGTACTTCCCCCTTTTCAACGTCCGGTAAATATTCGATATGAACGATTACTATCGGCTGTGCCCGAAGGATTAAGTATGCGTCAAATGATGATGCAGTCGGATATTCGTGCCTATATGCCCGATGATATTTTAGTGAAAGTGGATCGTGCCACGATGTCGGTAGCACTGGAAGGGAGAGAACCTTTTCTGGATCATCACTTGATGGAATTTGCCGCACGTCTGCCCGATAGTTTAAAATATAAAGAAGGAAAATCTAAATATATTTTACGTCAGGTATTATATAAATATTTACCCCAAGCTTTGGTGGATCGCCCAAAACAAGGATTTGCCATTCCAGTAAATCAATGGTTCAGAAAAGAACTTAAACAATATTATGATCAATATCTGGATCCGGTTGCGTTAAAAAAAGAAGGCATATTTAATTCGGATACCTTACAACATATGAAAAATGCTTATTTTAAACAGGATGGTATGCATGCCCCTAAATTGTGGCTGGTACTGATGTTTAGAATGTGGAAAGAAAAATATATTCGTGAATAGGCAATCTGATATATTAACTTCCGCTGTCAAAGCCTACCAAATTCAAGATAAGGTTTGGCATAGAATATTATAT
>RFSG01000041.1 GCA_009924095.1 Sphingobacteriia bacterium | reverse complement strand
GTTATACATGCAGTATCGGTAGCTATTGCAAATGAGAAATTGTATGTAAATAGGGTAGAAGGGTTTATTGGAACCGGCTTGAAAAAAGATGAATATGTTACCGATTGTTCGGATTTAGATGATATTATTGTTTTTCGAAAGGATGGTAAATGTTTAATTACAAAAGTGGCAGATAAAACATTTGTCGGAAAAGATATATTACATGTAGCGGTTTTTAAACGAAATGATGATAGAATGGTTTATCATTTAATTTATAGTGATGGACCCAAAGGTTTTGTTTATATGAAGCGATTTAATATTATTGGAGTAACTCGCGATAAAGAATATGATTTAACAAAAGGTACAAAAGGAAGCAAAGTCCATTATTTTTCTGCTAATCCTAATGGTGAATCTGAGGTGGTTACTGTTTTATTGAAGGTAGAACCCAGAATGAAAAAGCCTCAATTTGATATTGATTTTTCGGAGTTGGTAATTAAAGGAAGGGCATCTGCAGGAAATCTGGTTTGTAAATATGAAGTGAAAAAGATTACCCAAAAAACAAAAGGGGTATCTACCTTAAGTGGCCGAAAAATTTGGTTTGATTCAGTATTAAATAGATTAAATGTAGATGCCAGAGGAGTACTTTTAGGTACCTTCAGTGCTGAAGATAAAATATTAGTTGTGTATTCCTCTGGATTTTATGAATTTACAAATTTTGATTTAACCAATCATTTTGATGATGGAATTGTGTTAATAAAAAAATATGTTCCAAATTCAATTCTTTCTGTTGTTTATTTTGAAGGAAGTCAAAAGTTGTATTTTGTGAAACGCTTTTTAATTGAAGCAGGATCAATTGGAAAAAAAGTGACATTTATTTCTGAAAGTCCTGGATCTAAATTAATAATTGCTTCACTCGCAAAGAACCCTAGTATCACAATAAATTTTGCCAAAGATAAAAAACAAGCCCCACAGCCACAGAATGTTAATCTTTCTGATTTTATTGATGTTAAGGGATTAAAAGCGATTGGAAATAAACTTACCTCTTTAAAAGTTTCCGAGATTAAATTAACCTCTGGGGAGGAGGATAATTATGCAGAAGCAGAGTCTCCTGTTGTACATAAAAAAAATACCCCGCACAATAATTCAGGGGGTACTTTGTTTTAATATTTATCGGAAAATAATCTGTAGGGATACAATTATTATTTGCAATTCTGCAAGGGATAAATGCAATAATTGCCTATTCCATTATGGGCATTGAAGGTAGCCTTCCCATCAATTTCATATGCCTGTAATGTGAACCCAGCGCGGATAGCATACTTTTATTTTCATGATAAGGTAATCCATATTCTTTAGCGGTTTGTTTTACTATTTTAGATATGGCAGGATAGTGAATATGGCAGACCATAGGGAATAAGTGATGTTCTACCTGAAAGTTCAATCCACCGGTTAGGAAGTGCGTAATCTTACTGTCACATCCAAAATTTGCAGTAGTGTACATTTGATGGATTGCCCAACTTTTCGATAATTCTTGATTGTTATCTGGTAAAGGAAATTCAAGTCCTTCAACTAAATGTGCTAATTGAAATACTAAGGCCAAGGTTATACCTTCAATTAAATGTGCGGTAATAAACCCTATTAAAAATTGCCAAAGCGGGATTTGAATAAGATAAAAGGGTAATAAAATGAATAATAAAACATATAAGATTTTATATCCAAAAAACACGACCCATACTTTTGTGCTCGGTGGGGTAGGTTCATAAAATCCATAACTTTTTTTGCTCATGTTTTTATAATCTTTTACAAATATCCAGGATATGGATGCCATGGGATATAATAAAAACATATAAATATGCTGAAATCTATGAATCCATTTTCTGTTTTGATGCGGACATAATCTCATTATATCCGGTTGGTTTAAATCCTCATCATGACCATGAATGTTGGTAAAACTATGATGAATTCGATTATGTTTTAATCTCCATAAATATTCACTAGCACCCGTCACATTCATCAAATGACTAAAAATCGTATTTAGCGTTTTATTTGAACTCAAAGAACCATGAATTGCATCATGCGTTATGTTTAATCCTACTAAGGCAGTGGAAAATCCATGAATTAATGCCATAATCCACAAGATTAAAACAGGCGCTCCCGAGAGGACTAAAAATAGGTAAGAGCTAACGTATAATCCTATTATAAATGCAACCTTTGCCCACATTAATCCATTTGCATTTTTTGTGAGGTGGTTTTCTTTAAAATAGGAATCCACGCGCTTTCTAATTTCTGGATAAAAGGTGTCTTTATCCTCAGGGTTGTAATTGATTTTTAATTTCATACGAAAATTAAATTTTCAAAATAAAAGAAGTGTTATAGTCCCAAACGAATTATACAAAAAAGAAAATTTTATGAAGTATAACTGAACTCAAAGGTTTTGTTGGGCAGCTAACATTTGAATGTTGAAGGTACAAAACAAATAGGGATTATCAATAGATTATTTTTGCTTAATACTCAGGTAATGTAAAAAGGGCACAATTGATTACCTTTGACCATGCAGATTTTCTCATCTAATGATTTCCAACTCGGAATATTGGGGGGAGGACAGTTAGGACGAATGCTTATTGCAGAGGCTATTCGTTTTGATATTCAGACATCTGTCATGGATAGTGACCCTAATGCGCCCGCATTCCCAATTGCTAATAATGTTTATTTAGGAGATATAAAAATTGAAAACGAGGTTTATCAATTTGGGAAATCGTGCCAATTGATGACCATTGAAATTGAAGCTGTTAATACTATTGCCTTAAGGCGATTAGAGGAAGAAGGGGTATTAATTTTTCCTCAACCGCATGCAATTGAAATTTTACAAAATAAACTTTACCAAAAACAATTCTACCAGAATTATAATATACCAACTGCCCCCTTTTTTTATTTAGAAAATCCATTAGAAATTAAAGAAAAGAAATTTCTAAAACCATTGGTACAAAAAACTTGCACTGCAGGTTACGATGGTAAAGGAGTATTCATTTTAAGAAATGAATACGATTTTCAGGATTTATTAATAGGCCCCTCTATTTTTGAAGATTTTATACCCAATGCACTAGAAATATCTGTCATTGTTGCCAAAAATAAAAGAGGAGAAATTCATTGTTATCCTCCAGTAGAAATGGTATTTCATCCAACTGCTAATTTGGTTGAATATTTAGTTTGCCCTGCGAGAATAAACGTGGATTTAGCAATAAAAGCAGACGAAATTGCCAAAAAGTTGATTAATTCTTTAAATCTAATTGGAATCTTGGCGGTGGAAATGTTTATTACCCCTGAGGGTGAAATCCTGGTAAATGAATCCGCACCAAGGCCTCATAACAGTGGGCATCATACCCTTGAAAGTTCCTTTACTTCCCAATATGAACAACATTTAAGAGCAATTTTAAATCTGCCCTTAGGCTCAGTTCAAAAAAAGACAGATGCAGTGATGATAAATCTTTTGGGAGAACCAGGCTATTCAGGAAAAGTGAAATACTTAGGGATCGAAGAGGTATTAGAAATTCCTGGGGTAATGCTTCATATTTATGGTAAAAAAGAAACCCGTCCATTTAGAAAAATGGGTCATATCACGATTCTGGATTCAAATGTTGATGAAGCTTTATCAAAAGCGAATTGGGTGAAAAATAAGCTAAAAGTAATTGCATGAACAAAGAATGTAAGGTTGGAATAATAATGGGAAGTACATCAGATTTATCTGTTATGTCGGTTGCTTCAGAATTATTTCGAGAATTGGGTATTTCTTATGAAGAGCGGATTGTGTCTGCACACCGCACTCCTTTATGGATGGTAGAGTATGCAAGTAATGCACAAGCCAGAGGTTTAGAAGTAATAATAGCAGGTGCTGGAGGAGCCGCGCATTTGCCAGGTATGGTCGCTTCCTTAACTATACTTCCGGTAATCGGGGTACCTATTAAAAGTACTCATTCCTTAAATGGCTTGGATAGTTTGTTGTCAATAGTTCAAATGCCAAGTGGAGTACCTGTAGCTACCATGGCAATTGATGGAGCTAAAAATGCTGCTTTATTTGCAGCTAGAATCTTAGCCTTAAATAATCCCGACCTTTCTAAATTATTAATTGAATTACAAGAGGCCACGGCTGAAAAAATTAAAGGTCAAGATGAAGAGGTTTACCTCAAATGATTTAATTAATTATGGATTTAAATAAAACAGAACGACCTCCTTTTTTTATTGATAATATTGAAATAACGGATATTGATCAAGAGGGTAGAGGTGTAGGGCGTTTTAATGAAATCGTTGTTTTTGTTGAAAAAGCTTTGCCTGGTGATATTGCAACGGTAAGAGTATTTAAAAAGAAAAGTAAATATTGGGAAGGAAGCCTTTCTACTTTAACAATTCCTTCCCCATTGCGACAGGCTCCAATATGCAAACATTTTGGAATATGTGGAGGATGTCAATGGCAGCATTTTCAATACGAATCTCAAAAAGAATATAAAGCAAAATCAGTATTAAATGCATTGGGCAGAATTGGTGGACTTACTCTTCCAGAACTTAAACCAATTTTAGGGTCATCTAGAAATTTTTACTATCGCAATAAATTGAATTTTTCTTTCTCCAACCGAAAATGGCTAAAGAAGGAAGAAAAAGATGCCGGCGTTGATCCATTTTCCCCAGCTTTAGGTTTTCATATTTCTAAAATATTTGATAAAGTTTATGGGATTGAAAAATGTTATCTAATGCCCGATATACATAATGCTATTCGTCGTACTATTTTTGAGATTGCTGTAAACGAGAATATTCCATTTTATGATTTAAAGGCACATACCGGATATTTAAGAACTTTAGTGATTCGACAATCAGCTAATTCTGGTGCAATTATGTTAAATTTAATTGTAGCCTATTCTAATGCGGATTGGATTAATTTATTATTTGAAAATGTACGGAATAAATTTCCGCAAATAACCTCTTTTATTTATTATATTAATCAAAAATTAAATGATAGTTATACTGATTTGCCCTATAGTGTTTGGGGCGATTCTAATGATTATTTGTTAGAAAAATTAGGTAAATATTATTTTAAAATAGGGCCTAATTCATTTTTCCAAACGAATACCTATCAAGCGATTAATTTATATCAGATTATATATAATTTAATTGGTTCTAAAGTATCTTTAATTTATGATTTATATTGTGGAACAGGTAGCATTGGAATATTTATTTCAGACCTGGCGGAAAAAATTATTGGTATTGAGTATGTACCGGAAGCAATAGAGGATGCCAAACAAAATTGCGCCTTAAACAATCTGACACATTTTGATTTTTATGCAGGTGACATGAAAAAAATATTAAATAAAAATCTATTGCATGAGTATGGTATACCAGATCTGATTATTACCGACCCACCCAGAGCTGGAATGGATGCAAAAGTTGTTGAACAATTATTAGAAATTAAGGCAGCCAAAGTTATTTATGTAAGTTGTAACCCGGCAACTCAGGCAAGGGATATATCTTTAATGCAAGACCTATATCAGGTCACTTATGTTCAACCCGTGGATATGTTTCCGCAAACAACACATGTGGAAAATATTGTGCTTTTGGAGCGGAAGTTTTAAAGGTTATTTTTAATGATCAACTATTAAAGGTTCTTGGATAGGATTTCTCGGTGGCTGAATTTGCCATAAGTTCAGATTTGCATTGTTCCTGAGTGGAACGAATATTTTTGTTTATCCTTAAGATGAACCTTAAGCGTAGGCAAGTGCAAGTCGGACTTGCACATTTAACGCCCTGACTATTAATCCCAAACTTATGCAAGTCGGACTTGCACATTTAACGCCCTGACTATTAATCCCTAACTCATGCAAGTCGGACTTGCACATTTAACGCCCTCACTATTAATCCCAAACTCATGCAAGTCGGACTTGCAATCTTAACCCCCTCACTATTAATCCCAAACTCATGCAAGTCGGACTTGCAATCTTAACATCCTCACTATTAATCCCTAACTTATGCAAGTCGGACTTGCCATCTTAACCCCTTCATACTGAATCCCTGAAATCTGCATGTCGGACTTGCAATCTTCCCCTCTCCTAATCCCCTGTTCTCAAAAGGAATGACCCATCCGCTCCTGCTTCGTCTTTAAATAATTCATATTGTGCGGATTGGGCTTTACCACCAACGGAACATTCTCCACAATCTCTAAACCATATCCTATTAACCCCGCTCGCTTCGTAGGATTATTCGACATCAACCGCATCTTACATACTTGCATATCCCGCAGAATCTGCGCCCCAATCCCATAATCCCGCTCATCCATCTTAAACCCTAAAGCTATATTTGCATCCACCGTATCAACCCCACCTTCTTGCAATTTGTAAGCCTTTAACTTGTTTTCTAATCCAATCCCTCTTCCCTCCTGATTCATATACACAATCAATCCGCTACCTTCTTCCTGAATTTTTTTCATAGCCTGATGAAGTTGCTCCCCACAGTCACATCTGCAAGACCCAAAAATATCCCCAGTCATACAAGAAGAATGCACCCTCACTAAAATCGGAGTTTCTGGTGACCAACTTCCTTTGTGTATTACCAAATGCAACTGCCCGTCACTTAATTGCTGATAGGCCGTTAATTCAAAATCTCCATGTATCGTCGGTAATTGAATGGTCTCAATTTTCTTAATTAAGGATTCCGTTCCTAATCGATAAGTGATTAAGTCTTTAATCGTAACTAATTTTAATTGATGTTTATCAGCAAATTTCCGCAGTTCCGGAAGTCTTGCCATGGAACCATCTTCATTTAATACCTCTACACAAACACCTACCGGTTCTAACCCCGCTAATCGGCATAAATCTATTGTCGCTTCGGTATGCCCGGCTCTACGTAACACTCCTTCTTTCCTTGCCCGTAAGGGAAATATATGTCCAGGTTTGCTTAATTGTTCCGGTTGTGTTTTGGAATCAATTAATGCATATATCGTCCGCGACCGATCCTGGGCAGAAATACCTGTGGTATTTCCCGATCCTAATAAATCAATAGAAATAGTAAATGGGGTTTCATGCAAGGTTGTGTTATTACTCACCATTAAATCTAACCCTAACTCATTTGCTCGCTCTTCAGATATAGGTGTGCAAATTAACCCCTTGGCATAAGTTGCCATAAAATTAACCGCCTCTGGAGTGATATGTCGCGCTGCCATTACTAAATCTCCCTCATTCTCCCGATCCTCATCATCTACTACCACAATCATTTTCCCAGCTTTTATTTCGGCTAATGCTTCGGCAATTGTATCTAATTTTATTTCCTCCATTATTCGCTTTTCTTTAAAAACAAAGTTAAGTGAAAATCGTTCGGAGATTTATCTTCTTTAATCCGATAAAAAAAAACCTCCATTTGGAGGTTTTAAAATAATTAATAATGTTTGTTAATTCTTCTTTTTTTCTTTTATTTTTTCTTTTCTTTCTTGTTGTAACGTTTTTAACTTTTCAAATTGTTCAGGCGTTAATATCGTTGATAGAGATTTTTCTCGTTCCTCTATAACAGTTTTCCTTTCTTTCTTAATCTCTTCTTGAGCTATCCGCAATTTTTCAAGCCCTTCCGCTTGTTTTAAATTAATGTCCAATACCTGTTTTTCTTGAACATCTGTAAGTTTTAAATCTACCTTCATGCGTTGGGTCATCTTCTTTGCCCGCTCCTGTGGAGTGCCCTGAGGTTTAGATTGAGTTTCAATCTGAGACATTCCAAGCAAGGTAATGCCTAAAAATACTACTGATAAAATGGATTTTTTCATGGTGTACATCGTTTATACCTTTTAGATAATTTTTAGATACAATAGTTTAATGAACAATAAAAATAATTATGACTGGGATAAATAAATAAAACCAATTGACCCTGTTGTCATCAGTGAGCCAGCTAATTGTAAAAATGAATTATTAAAGAATATTCCAAGTCCAATAATTCCGATTCCGATTCCTATTATTGAATAAACAATTATTCTTTTTCGAAAATTTTGAGGACTTTTTGATTTTAATTTAGCGTTAAATTGTTGTATTGATTTATAAAGTTCAGGCGCATGCCGGGAGAGTATCATAGGATTACCTATTTCTTTATACCAACGTTGACGAGCCTCAGGGCTCAAATGCATTAATAATTCAGAAAGTAATTGCCAAACCTCCTTAGATAATTCTGCTTCTTGAAGTCTGCAATCTTGTCCCCAAATTAATAATGCAGAAATTACCTGATTCTCCAGATCCGCTAATTTTTCAAGATATTCTGTAGGGTTGAGTTTTTTATTTTCTAATAAATCTTCACGGGTGGGCGTGGTATATAGATAATATTTATTTTTAATTTCTATTAAATCTGACAACGGATCCCTCATGTATTTCTTAAAATAAAATGTTCTTTGGCTTGCTCCCTTCCAATAAAACAAATTCCAAAATGTAATAAATCAATACTAACATTTACCCGATTGTCTTTTCGAATAATATCCCAAGCACTCTCCATTTCTGCTGACCAATGAATATCATCAAAAATAAATAAAGATACGGGAGCACATCTCTCTATTAAATAATAGAAATATTCTAACGTTGGAGCCTTTCGATGATTGCCATCAATAAATATTAAATCCGGTGTAAATTCACTCCATTTAATCTGAGGTAATACGGTATTAAAATTTCCTACAATTTGTATTGGGGCAAATCCTTCTGAAGCAAAATTCTCTTGTGCAATTTTAGCAATCGCTTCGCTGCCTTCAATCGTAACTAATTGGGTAGAGGGATAACCCATTAATTGATAAAGTGCGGATATTCCTAAATTAGTACCTAACTCTAAACTTTGTTTAGGCTTCCACCATTCACAAATTTTTTGTAAAATCTTACCCGTATAAAAATCACGGGCAGAACGTTTAGCAATTTGAGGGATAGGCCGTAGTTTATGATCTTTGGAATTCCCCCGCATCCCCGCTCCCATATCCTCGATCGTTAATATTCGAGTGTCTTTTTCTAATTTTTTTCGAATAGATTCAACCTTACGAGAATTATTATCAGGCTTCGATTTAATTACCGAATTGTAAAATTCAAAAATATAAGGGGAATGAATGGAATACGAATTTCGCGCATTTTTCTGGTATTTAATAAATGCCAGAATTTGAAATATTAATTTAGATGACAATTGTATTCCTTAAAAATTACCTTCCAGAAAAAACTGTATTCTGAATTACTTAAGGAATTACCCGTTTGTAAGTAAATAATATTCTATCATCTTCTATACCCGGAGCATCAATTACCTGTAATATTTTAAAAATCACATAGGGTTGATAGGGTTGACCAGATGATTTAACCTCAGCTATATAAATATCCCCGGCTTTTAGCGTTCCGGTTCTGGGGAGCTTGGGTTCACAAACCTTATATGCATTGTCAACTATCGTATAACTATCTATTTTTTTGCTGATAGCTTCATAATTAATATAACTGGTGACATTCCCAAAAACAGTAGTATCAGCAGCAAATGCATTATTAGGCGATATAAATTGCATGTTAAAACCAGGTGCGGTGTTAGTAGATTCCTGAATATCCCTATCAAAAGAAGAGGATGGACTATTCGAATTGAAATAAAAGCTATAATACTGGAACTGACCTTTTAAATTATTATAAATCCAACAAGAGTCATACGTTAAAACACTATCGGTATCAGAGGGTGTTAAATCCATCACATTCACATAATAATCGGTGTGCACCTTATTACTATCTAAATCTATGGCTTGAAAACGATATCGCACAGTATAACCAAATGGTGCCATGGATACTGGGGGTAAGGTATGATTAAAGGTCCACTGACCGTTGGTGTTGTTTAAATAATATTCACCAACTAAGGAATCTACCTCTAAAACCGGTACACTCGAAGGCGTCCAGGGACCAATGAAACGGGTCATTAAAACCGATATCTTGTAAATTCCTTCATTGTCGGCTGCTTGTACAGTAACGGAAAAATTTGATTCCGGACTGGCAATTAAACGATCTTCGGTAGGGGAGATCCTTACGATAGAAGGTGCTGAATTGGGAATGGTTAACTCAGGAATCGTACCAGGACGATTACAGGACCAAATCAAAACTAAAATTAATACTGCGGTGAATCTAAATTTCATATGCCTTGAACCTTACAAAGATAACGATTTCAACGCTTACAAAATAGACCTTATCAAAAGGGTTTTCCCCATCGGGCAAAAGGTTAGTTCCAGTGGAATGGAAATCAGGGATAAACGGACAAAATCTCTGCTTATAAATTCTCCTTTAAAAACTCAGTCATTTGTCGGTATAAATGCAATCTTGTAATTCTACCCCCAATACTATGGTTCTTATTGGGATAAATAAACATTTGAAAATCTTTGTTAGCCCTAATCAATGCATCCGAAAAATCTATGCTGTTTTGTAAATGCACGTTGTCATCCGCAGATCCATGGATAAGTAAATACTTTCCTTTTAATCCCTTGGCATAATTAACAGGAGAATTATTCTCATATCCAGCGGTATTATCTTGAGGTCTTTGTAAAAATCTTTCGGTATAAACAGAATCATAATATTTCCAATTGGTAACCGGCGCAACCGATATTCCAGCATGAAATATTCCTTCCCCTTTGGTAACACATAAGGCAGTTACATATCCTCCAAAACTCCATCCCCAAATGCCAATCCTTTCTCCATCTACCCAAGATTGTTCTGACAACCATTTGGCAGCAGCAATCTGATCCTCTGCTTCTAATTTACCCAATTGACGATAAGTACACTTTTTAAAATTATTACCCCGATACCCTGTTCCTCGATTATCTACTGATACAATAATGTATCCTTTACTTGCTAATAATTGATACCATAATCCATTCGGCCCTTCCCAAGTGTTTTTTACGGTCTGGGAACCGGGTCCTCCATAAACAAACATTAATACAGGATACTTACGGCTCGGATCAAAATCATTGGGTAAAATCTTACAAGCATTTAATAAGGTTCCATCCCCACCAGGAATTGTAAAATAACTTTTTGGGCCTAAAGCTATTTTTTGGATTTCTTTTCTTAAAGTATCATTACTTTCTAAACTCTTGATTTCATGCCCGGAACGATCTCGTAAAATAATTTTGGGAGGAGTATAATCTGAACTAAAAGAATGAATATAATAATTGCTCGCAGCACTAAATATTGCCTGATGATTTCCGGAACTTCTATGCATCGGATAAGCATAATTTCCGGATAAAGAATAGCGAATTAAACTTCTATCCATTGGAGTAGGTTCTGCTGTTATCGCATATACCCATCCATTTACCTCGTCAATAGAACAAATGTCAACTATGTCAATTTCTCCTTGACTGATTTTTTTTTCGGTAGAATCAACTAAAGAATGTAGATATAATTGATTAAATCCTCCTTTTTCAGATAACCATAAAAAATGTTTTTTATCTTTTAAGAAATACAAATGATCATGAATTTCAACATAGGTATCAGATATTTCTTGTAACACCTGACGGGTTTTACCGGTATTAGCATCTGCTAGTAAAAAATCAAGTTTATTTTGTAAACGATTTAATCTTAAAATCATTAATTGATTGGAATTTTGCGTCCATCGAATTCGAGGAATATATTGATCGGTTTCTTCTCCAATATCTGAAGCAACTGAAAGACGTTTATTTAAATCATAAATAAATATTTTTACGATTGAATTCTTTTCTCCTGCTTTGGGATATTTAAAAGTTTCTCTGGAAGGATATAATTTACCATAAATATCCATGCCATATTCGGGAACATCACTTTCATCAAATTTATAATAAGCGATTTTTTTTCCATCCTCAGACCATTCATAGGCCCGGGTAAAAGTAAACTCCTCTTCATATACCCAATCACTCATCCCATTAATTATTTTGTTTTTCCATCCATCTACCGTAACTCGGGTTATTTGAGTGGAATTAACTTCTTGAATATATAAATCATTTTCCCAAACAAATGCTACATATTTTCCATCTGGAGATAAAGTGGGATTATAAACGGGTTTACCTTCCATCACCACCGATAATTGCTGACGGTTTCTATGATAATAATAACATACATAGGATCCGGAGTGCCGATATAAAGGCCTTCTTTCAGTAAGTAATAAAACACAAGATTCATTTTTACTAAATTGATAATCTTCTACTATTATTTTATCATCAGAATTAGGTTTAACCATACGCGATGCTTCTAGAATAGTTGAGATTTTATTTCCGGTTCTAACTTCGCATAGAATTAAGGAAGTTCCGTTTGGGCCTTCTTCTAATTTTGAATATTGTTGATCATTTTGCATCCATCGTATTTCATCTACCCCTTTTGCGTAAAACCGACTGGATGCCCAAATATCTTCAAGCTGTAAGGTTTGGGCGGTAAGGCAAGTAAAACTGAATACAATACTCAGGAATCGAAATAAAGTAGGCATGGGTTTCATTAATAATTAGGGTTATTTATTTCAAATTAACATTTAGTTTAGGTAAGAATTTTAAATCCTGAATTAGGAAAATTCTTGCATCACTTTACGCAACTTAACCAATCGGTCGAGCAATTCTGGCAACAAAGATAATTGTAACATATTGGTTGCATCACTTTTTGCTTTAGAAGGTTCAGGATGGGTTTCAATAAAAAATCCATCTACTCCCGTTGCCACTCCTGCAGAAGCCAATAACCCAATTAAAGAAGGTTTACCCCCAGTCACTCCAGACGATTGATTGGGTTGTTGTAAAGAATGGGTTACATCTAATATCACTGGGCATTCTCCTTGTTCTTGCATAATGGGGATATTTCTAAAATCCACCACCAAATCTTGATAACCAAAGCTATTGCCGCGTTCCGTTAATAACACTTTAGGATTTCCTTCACCCCGAACTTTTTCTGCAGCAAATTTCATTGACTCACCCGACATAAATTGTCCTTTTTTAATATTTACAATTTTACCAGTTCTGGCTGCTGCCTGAATTAGCTCAGTTTGACGGCATAAAAATGCGGGTATCTGTAATACATCAACGGAATGTGCTGCCATTTCTGCTTCATGTGATTCATGGATATCCGTTACTACTGGTATATTATATTTTTTTCGAATAGCATCTAAAATATCTAAGGCCTGCTGATCTCCTATTCCCGTAAAAGAATTTTTTCCAGTTCGATTTGCTTTTCGATAAGAACCTTTAAAAATATAGGGAATATCATATTTACGGGTTAATTCCAAAACAAATTCAGCAACTTGAAAAGGGGTCTCGGAATCTTCAATAGCGCAAGGACCTGCCATTAAAACAAATGGGTAATCAGAGGTGTGGGATGCCCAGCGGGAATCCCAGTTACGAATATCTATCATAAGTATCTCGGGTAAGCTTCAATCCAAACTTCTTTTCCAGCACGCGCGGGTTCAGAGTATTCACAAGGAATAAGTTTTTCAATCCTAAACCCTTCTTCCTCAAATAAGGTTTTATAACTATTGGGGTCACCTCCAAAGGGTGGCCCTTTTTCAGTTAAGGGAAATGAAAACAATACCCCTGCCAATAAACCTTCAGGGGCTAATAATTCTTTTACCTTTTTCACATATCGACTTCTTTCCACAGGCATCAAGGCACAAAAAAAGGTTTGTTCTATAATTAAATCATAAATTTGATTATGATCAAAGAAGTTATTATATACTAATTTGTCATCAGGAATATGAGGATAGGTATTCCGCAATCTGTTCATCGATTCTAATGACCAATCTAATAAGGTTACCTGATGAAATCCTCGATCTAATAACCAATTTAATTCATGTCCTCCTCCTCCGCCTGGAATTAATATCCGCAAGGATTTATCCTCTAAAGTTTCCAAAAAACGGATTAAGGGATTAGAGGGTTTTCCTAAATCCCAAGGAAAATTATCGGTTAAATATCTTTCGTCCCAGTATTCTGGAGAAAAAGTAGAGGTTTCCATTAACTATTTAGGATACGTTTTGCATATTGATCCCAACTCATCTGACTTGCAGTAGCTTCAATGTTTTCTTTTGAGATAGGATGTGTAATCGATTTTAGCATCACCTTCGCCATATCTTTAATATTTCCGGATTCTGCTAAATACCCATTATATCCATCTTGAATGGTTTCGGTAAAATGACCTACACGGGTGGCTAATATAGGTAATCGGAAATTATATCCTAACGATTCAACACCCGAAGGGGTAGCATTTAAATAATACAACATTAAAGTATCACTCGCCTGAAAATATTTATGTACCTCTTCATTCGGAACAAAATCATTAAATACCCGAACGTAATTTTCAATTCCTAAAGTTTTAATTAATTCTAATGGACGATAATTCTGTTCATCATCTGTTTTTTTAAGAAACATTGACTTTGCAAATCCGAATACTTGCTGTTTAATGCGAGTGCTGAATTTATTTTGATCTAAGGTTTGCCAGAAAGACTCCCCGACAATTAATAAACTTATATCTTTTCTGGTTTCCAACGCTTTTGCAAAGGCCTGAATTACTTGATGTAATCCTTTATATTTTCGAATGAATCCAAAAAATAAAAATACATGTGGCTGCAATCCATTTGATTTTCTAAATGCTTCCCGGTCAAATAAAGGGTCTTCTTTAAATAAATTATACACCGGATGATATAATTGTAATAAAGGATAGGTGTTCACTGGAAATGACTTTCCTCCCAATTCTATTGGATCTTTAAATTTCCGATCCGGAAATAAAATTTGAAGTTCTGTTCCTGTCTTTTTAGCGTGAACAATATATCCATCAGAAGCCTCTAATCCATATTTGGTAAACCATTGATCTAAACGACTACCTTCTTTTTGAACGACCAAATGCAGGTCGAACATAATTTTTAGCGTGCCGGCTTTTTTAAGTCTTCGGGCAATCCATCCCATAGGCAATCCTTGTAAAGCTATTGCCCATTGAAGAATGATTAAATCTGGTTTGAGATCTAAAATAAAAGAAGCCGTTTTTTCCCAAGTAAGAGGATTATTGTAATTCGTTAAATAATGAACCTGAATATCGCTACCTACTAAAAACCCTTTTTGACTACTTCTATCAATAAAATCTCTGGGAATTATAGCTGGATATTGCTGTGTCCAAGAAACAATATGAACTTCAGTATCGGGTTGATTTCTTAATGCCTGGGCTAGGGCAGTGGTATAATTGGAAATTCCTCCTTTAAACAAAGGACCTGGACCAAAACAAACAATCTTTTTCAAGTGGAATTATGTGTCGAAAATCAAATTTACAGGAATAACATTAGTTTAAACGATTATTTATTTGGGAATCCCAATATCCTGTTATATTACAATCAAAATTAAATTTTTATCATATGAAGATTTTAAAGATCGTTGGGCTGTCCTTACTGGCATTAATCGCAATCATTGCTGGAATCGGTTTTATTTTACCTGGAAAAGTTCATGTAGAACGCAAACTCTTCATGAAAGCTTCTGCTCAACAAGTTTACGATCAAATTGTAGAGTTAAGAAAATGGGAAGAATGGTCACCTTGGCATAAGTTAGATTCAGCCATGACTATTGAATATTCAGAGCCATCCTCCGGCGTAGGAAGTAGTTATTCCTGGAAAAGTACCCATGAAAATGTGGGAAATGGTTCTATGAAAATAACCGCTGCTGAACCTGGTAAATTGGTAAGTACAGAAATGAATTTTATGGAAAATGGAAAAGCTTCTGCTGATTTTATCCTTAAAGAAACCCCAGAAGGAACCGAAGTAACTTGGACCATGGATTCCGATTTAGGTGCTAACCCATTTGCCCATTGGATGGGATTAATGATAGATAAATTTGTTGGGAAGGATTATGAAAAAGGATTAGCATCTTTAAAAGAAGTATCTGAAGCAGCCCCTCAATTGACCGTAGAAATTAAAGAGGGAGTTCCTGTAGATTATATAGGGATTAAAGCCACAGCATCAGAAGCTGAGATTAGTCAAGTGTTAGGTACTTCCTATGGAAAGCTCATGGAGTATGCGATGGCTGCAAAAGCAGAAGTAAGTGGGGTGCCTTTTGCTTTTTATTATACTTATGACCCAGCAAAAATGCAGTTAATGGCTTGTTTACCCGTTAATAAAAAATTACCCTCTAAAGGAGAAATAGAAAGTGGAAAGCTTCCTGCAGGTCAGCTGGCAGTGGTAGAGTTTTATGGTCCCTATGAAAAAACGCCTCAAGCCCATGAAGCTATAGATGCTTGGATGAAAGCCAACAACCATCAACCTTCTGGCCCTTGTTTTGAAGAATATGTGACCGATCCGGCTACAGAAAAAGACCCCAATAAATGGTTAACCCGAATTTGTTATCCATTATAACCGTAAAAAAAAACGAAAACAATAAAGCTAAAGCAATAAAAAAGGCCGCATTTGCGGCCTTTTTTCAATGAAATAAACTGTAAGAAATATAAAGAGTTATATTTTTCTGACGTTTACTGCATTCACGCCTTTCCGGCCTGCTTGCACTTCAAAGGATACACGATCGTTTTCACGAACGTTATTATCCAACACTCCGGTTTTGTGAACAAACACATCTTCTCCGGTTTCATCATCTTTAATAAAACCAAAACCTTTGGTTTCATTAAAGAACTTAATAGTACCTGTACTCATACTGAAATTAAATTAAATTCAATCAAAGATAAGCACAATATATCTGGTTCGCAATAAAAGGGCATTTATTGAATTCCCTTCTCCGCCAAACAGTGTGTATATAACTCTTTTATTTCCTTTCGTAATCTTACAATATCAAAATGGTCCCAAGCATATTTTTTTAATTCTTCGATGGGTGGAGGAGTTACTAACCAATAGGCAATCGCATCTGCAAGTTGTTTTGGATTTGCCGAACATAACGATTCTCTTAAGCAATTGGGCGTAATATCTGGAATGCCGCCCACAGAAGTGCTTACCCATGGAACGCCCGCTGCCATGGCTTCTATTAAACTAACCGGGGTTCCTTCTTGTTTTGAGGTAAGCAACGCTACACTGGCAGCTGACCATAATCCTGGTATATCAGTTTCCCAAGAAATCATTTTTATTTTATCTCTTAAGCCCAGCTCCTCTATCCTTTGAGAAACTGCTGAATATAACTCCCCATCTCCAGCTATCACCAACCTCCATTCTGGTAACCCATCTATCTTTTGCAAAGCTTGAATTGTTTCAATAGCTAAAATGGGTTGTTTAATTTCCGTTAATCGGCCTGCCCAAATAATTAAATGAGCAGAAGCAGTAAGCTGATGACGCAATCTAAATTGCATTGCCTGATGTTTAGTTAAAGTTTGCAATGAATCCAGTTGTAAGCCTAAAGGAAGAATAACCTGTTGAGGCAACTTCCCAATATGGTAGAGGTCTAAAATGTCTGATTGCTGGCTTTTACTTATGGTGATTAACCGAGTAGAAATCATTGCCAGGCATTGTTCAATTAGGATAATTATTTTAGATTTTCTTGCAGAGAAATAACCTGTAAATACATGTCCATGATAAGTATGTATAATCACAGGTACCCCTGCAATCCAAGCAGCGATTCTGCCTAACGCTCCTGCCTTAGCCATATGGGTATGAACAACATGAGGCTTGTATTTTAAAATCTCAAACAGGATTCTAAAAAAGGTTATTAAATCTTCTCCGAAATGAATAGACCTTCCCAATCCTTTAATAAACTTCGCTTTTTCCCCTAAAGGATTTAGTTGCGTTGCATCCTCTTTTTCTCCGGAAGCAACTTTTCCATACAATAACCGAGTAGTAATATTGTCGGAGGTGTATAGCGTTAATAATCCTGCCTGACGACTGGGCCCTCCAATATTCATACGGGTGATAATCCGCAACACGCGAATAGAATGAGGAGAGGAGGGGGGCATTTAGTAGATAAGGTAAGTATTTTTTAAAACTAAATAAATATAAAAAAAGCTGCTCATCGAAAGAGCAGCTTTTACAAAAATTAAGGGTAAATAAAATTAACGAATCCCAAAAGCCTTCTTTACTTTCGGTACATAATCTAATTCTTCCCAACCAAAGAATTTAACTTTTTTAGTTACGCGAGTTCTGATTTCAGTTCTGCCTTTTGCATCTTCTTTAATCTTAACTGGGAATAGTTCAATTTCGCGGGTTTCAGCATTTCTTCCCATATGACCGTATGCAGCAGATTCAAGATAGATTGGGTTTTTCAATCCAAAACGATCTACAATAGCTTTTGGACGCATATCAAAAAGATCACTTACAATCTGAGCAATTTCAGGATCTGATTTAGCTACTAAAGCTGTACCATAAGTATTTACCATAATAGAAACCGGGCGGGAAATTCCAATAGCATAAGCCACTTGAACCAGGCACTCATCAGCAACCCCGGCAGCTACTAAGTTTTTTGCAATATGGCGAGCAGCATAAGCAGCGGAACGATCTACTTTGGATGGATCTTTACCTGAAAAAGCTCCTCCTCCGTGGGCACCTTTGCCTCCATAAGTATCTACAATAATTTTACGACCGGTTAAGCCAGAATCTCCATGGGGCCCGCCAATGATAAAAATTCCGGTAGGGTTAATATGAATAACAGTTTTCTTATCCAACATCCCAGCATCAATAACAGCAGGGATTACATGCGTTTTGATGTCTTTAGAAATCTGATCTAACATAGCCTTTTCAGCAGCCTTACGAGCTGCTTCTGTATTGTTTTTAGGCTTGATAAAATCATCATGTTGCGTAGAAATAACAATGGTATGCACTCTAACAGGTTTTCCATGTTCGTCATACTCAATGGTAACCTGTGATTTAGCATCCGGACGGAGATAAGTCATGATTTTTCCTTCTTTCCGAATATCCGCAAGCTTCTTTACCAAACGATGCGAAAAAGCAAGAGACATAGGCATATATTCAGGAGTTTCACGCACAGCATATCCGAACATCATTCCTTGGTCACCAGCTCCTTGTTCCATATCCAACCCTTCTCCTTCATTTACCCCTTGGGCAATGTCAGGAGATTGTTGATGCAATGCTTCTAAAATTCCACAGGACATGGAATCAAACATATATTCAGCTTTAGTATAGCCAATACGTTCAATCGTTTTTCTAATTACCTGTTGCAAGTCAACAAATGCATTGGTCGTTACTTCTCCAGCAACTACCACTTGACCAGTAGTAACTAAAGTTTCACAGGCAACCCTTGAATCAGGATCCTGACTCAACATCGCATCCAGAATGGCATCTGAAATCTGATCTGCTACTTTATCGGGATGCCCTTCCGATACAGACTCTGAGGTGAACAATCTTAACATATGGAAAATATATAGTTAAATGAACTTCAAAATTGCATGACCTTAACCTGAAAACCAAACTTGAATCATAATCCACAACTCAATAGTACCTTTGTAATTCAAAATTTAATCCCCTTTTCACCTTTTGACCCGAGTAAAACAACATCGTCATGATAAATTCCGGTTGTTAGATAATTGCCTGGAACAACCCCTATACCTCAAAGGAAAGTGGAATCAATGGTTTCCAACCGATCAACCCTTATATTTGGAATTAGGATGTGGCAAAGCAGAATTATCAGTGGGATTAGCTACTTTATTTCCTCAAAGAAATTTTTTGGCTATTGATTTAAAATCCGATCGATTATGCAGAGGAGCAGATCAAGCAATAGCAAAAGGATTAAGTAATATTGGTTTTGTTAGAATGGATATATTAGATATTGCTGCCTATTTTGAGCCCCAAAGTATTGCAGGAATCTGGATAACTTTTCCTGATCCTTACCCAAGAGATCGGGATGAAAAAAAAAGATTGACCCAAAAAACACTTTTAAACCTTTACTTTCAATTGTTACAATCAGATGGGGATGTTCGCATGAAATCCGATAATGATGGACTTATGGCCTTTACCTTGGCTGAAGCGCAACAACTAAATCTTAGTACCGATATTTACACTCCCGATTTACATAATAGTGCTTATTTGGATGAACAAAATAGTTTGCTTACCCGTTTCGAACAAAAATTTCTCAAGGGGAACAAGAACATCCATTATCTCCGTTTAACCCATGCCGGACAACTTTAATTTTCCGCATAATTTAAGGAATCAACCCTATGCAAAATACTTCACATACCCCTTCAAATTCAAAGCTGAACGGTTCCACAACCCCTGCTGGTATTACGACAGATCAGTTTCCAGCTTCCCGAAAAATATACGTAAAAGGTCAGCTGTTTCCCATTAAAGTGGCCATGCGAGAAATACAATTGGACCCTTCCCCAGTATCTTTTGCAGCTCAGGGTACTTTTGATCCAGTTCCCAACTCTTCAGTGACCGTATATGATACCAGCGGGCCTTATACTGATCCGGAAATTTCCATTGATGTAAACAAAGGACTTTCTCCACTAAGGGAATCCTGGATAGTAGAAAGAGGAGATGTAGAACAACTCACAGAATTGAGTTCTGCTTATGGCAGAAAAAGATTGGAAGACCCTGCCCTACTAACCTTACGCTTTCAAGCGCCACACAAGGTGTTTAGGGCTAAGCCCGGGAGCAATGTTACGCAACTACATTATGCTCGTAAAGGAATTATCACACCTGAAATGGAATACATCGCCATTCGGGAAAATCAACAAATGGAAAAGGCAACTGAACAAATATCCTCTCATCCGGGAGAAAGCTTTGGTGCCCTTACCCCAAAAGGATTAATTACCCCTGAATTTGTACGTCAAGAAGTGGCTGCAGGTAGAGCGATTATCCCTGCTAATATCAATCACCCCGAAGCAGAACCTATGATTATAGGTAGAAATTTCCTGGTGAAAATAAACGCAAACATCGGAAACTCAGCAGTAACTTCTTCTATCGAAGAAGAAGTAGAAAAAGCAGTATGGGCTTGCCGTTGGGGAGCAGATACCATAATGGATTTAAGTACAGGAAAAAATATACATGAAACCCGTGAGTGGATCCTTCGTAATTCTCCAGTTCCCATTGGAACAGTGCCCATATATCAGGCACTAGAAAAGGTAAATGGCAAAGCAGAAGATCTTACTTGGGAAATTTTTAGAGATACTTTAATTGAACAAGCAGAACAAGGGGTAGATTATTTTACCATTCATGCTGGAGTAAGATTAGCCTACGTGCCCTTAACTGCTAAAAGGGTTACAGGTATTGTTTCCAGAGGAGGATCTATTCTGGCAAGATGGTGTTTGGCGCATCATCAGGAGAATTTTTTATATACCCATTTCGAAGAGATTTGCGAGATCATGAAAAGCTATGATGTATCTTTTTCTTTGGGTGACGGACTTCGTCCGGGATCCATTGCTGATGCCAATGACGCAGCTCAGTTCGCTGAATTGGAAACCCTGGGAGAACTTACCCAGATCGCCTGGAAACACGATGTGCAAGTAATGATTGAAGGCCCAGGTCATGTACCCATGCAACTGATAAAGGAGAACATGGATAAACAACTGGCTACTTGTGGAGAAGCTCCCTTTTATACCTTAGGGCCCTTAACAACAGATATAGCCCCGGGGTATGATCATATTACCTCCGGAATCGGGGCTGCAATGATAGGATGGTACGGATGTGCCATGCTGTGTTACGTAACCCCTAAAGAACATTTGGGTCTGCCCAACAGAAAAGATGTAAAAGATGGCGTAATCACCTATAAAATTGCTGCTCATGCTGCGGATTTAGCAAAAGGACATCCTGGGGCTCAGATACGGGATAATGCGCTAAGTAAAGCCCGATTTGAATTCAGATGGAAAGACCAGTTTAATCTATCCCTGGATCCGGATACTGCACGTGAATTTCACGATGAAACCCTCCCCTCTGATAATGCTAAAGTAGCTCACTTCTGCTCGATGTGTGGTCCACACTTCTGTTCCATGAAAATCACTCAGGAAGTAAGAGATTACGCCAGAAAAATCGAGGTGGCTTCAGAACAAGAAGCTATCGAAAAAGGAATGACAGAAAAATCAAAAGAATTTATTTCTCAGGGAGGGGAATTATATCTGTAATCCTTATCAGCTGGCATCTTTTAAAAAATCCCTGGGGTAGGAAATTTTTGATTATAGGTTTTTATAGAATAGTTTATAACTTGTGGATTAAATTAAAACCTGATATTCAATCGGTTAATCATTTGTCATGAGGTAATTCTTATTGTGAATGAGGGGGTTTGGTGGACTTGTTTAATTTATCGGTCGTAATAGTGAAGATGCGGTTTTGTGATGGGATTAAACAATGAAAGTTTTGATTTTTGATTAGCAGGTAATAATGTTTGATAAGATTCTAGTACCGACAGATTTTTCTGCAGTTTCCCATAATGCTTTACAATATGCAGTACAGATGGCGCTCAGGCATCAGGCACGCTTGGTTTTATTGCATGTTTGTAAAACTGGCTTGGTTTCCATCATTCATAATGAAGGTAAAGAAGCTGAAGCCCTGCGTAAAATGAGAAGAACACAAGCAGACCTAAACGCTCAATATCCCAGTTTGCCTGAAGTTGAAATTAAAGTATTACATGCACGTGGGGTTTCTGATGAAATCGTACGGTATGCCAATAAAATAAAAGCCTCAGCTGTAGTGGTGGGGTTTAAAGGTAGTCGGGATGATCCAAGAAGTACATTGGGGAGAAATACCTTGGGGGTGATTATGCGTTGCCCTCGTCCTGTATTTTCCATTCCCAAAGGCGCAAGTTTCCAGCCTTATCAAAAAATAGCGTATACCAACTATAACTCCAGAACTGAAAATGCCAATTTTAATACAGTAGTAAAATTAGCTGAAGCCTATCAAGCTGAAATTATAATTTTAAGAACCCGTAGTAAAAGAGAGGACGAAAACTTCGATCCCGCTCGAAATCTGTTTTCTCATAAAAAGAATATTTTTAAATATCAGAATATTCGCAAAGAATACGTAGGTACGGATGATTTGAAAGAAGGCACCCGAATATTTACGCAAAATGAATTACCTGAATTGATGGCGCTGGGAATTCATGACGAAAGATTTTTTTATGAAATGGTATTGGAGTTGTATCGTAAGGATATTGCTTTCGAACAAAACATACCCCTGATGTCCAATGTGATTTAACAGATTATCTGTTAAATCTAATCCAGAT